>CAKMMH010000015.1 GCA_927798255.1 uncultured bacterium
AGGCGAAGATTTAAACTCTGGGTGAAATTGAACCGCAATAAAAAATGGATGATTTTTTATTTCAATTGTTTCTACTAATTTTTTATCAGGCGATGTTCCAGAAATTGTTAATCCATTTTCTTTTAATACACCTACATAATCATTATTTACTTCATACCTATGACGATGCCTTTCACTTATCATTTCTTTTTTATAAATACTAAAAATTTTACTACTTTTATCTAAAAGTGCAGGATATGCACCAAGCCTCATCGTTGCCCCCATATCTTTAATATTTCTTTGCTCTGGCATAAAATCAATTACAGGTTCTTTTGCTCTACAATCAAACTCAATACTTGTTGCTTCTCTTATCCCTGCAACATTTCTTGCATACTCTATTACTGCAATTTGAAGTCCTAAACATATCCCTAAAAATGGAATCCTATTTTCTCTTGCATACGTTGTAGCTTTTATTTTTCCTTCTGTTCCTCTTAAACCAAATCCCCCTGGGATTAAAATTCCATCAATACCTTTAAAAACTTCTTTTAAGTCTTTGTTTTCTATTTCTTCACTATCAATATATTTGATATTTAATTTTAAATTATTAGCTATTGCACCATGAACTAAACTTTCAGAAAGACTCTTATAACTTTCTGTAAGTCCTACATACTTTCCAACCATTGCAACCGTTACTTCTTTTTTATTTGGTGAATTTAAAATATTAATGATATTTTCCCACTTTTTAAGATTACTTTCTTTGTTTTTTAAACCTAACTTTTTAACAAGTATCTCATCTAAGTTTTGCTTATGTAAATTTAGTGGCACCTCATAAATACTCTTTGCATCAATAGCTTCAATTACACATTCTTTTGGAACATTACAAAATAAACTTATTTTATCTTTCATAGAAGAAGACATAGGAACTTCTGTCCTACAAACTATAATATTTGGAATAATTCCAAAACCAGTAAGCTCTTTTACTGAGTGCTGTGTTGGTTTTGTTTTTAATTCACTTGCAGCCCTAATATAAGGAACAAGAGTAACATGTATATAACAAGTGTTTTCCTCTCCTTTATCTAATTTTATTTGTCTTATAGCCTCTAAAAATGGAAGGCTTTCTATATCACCTACAGTTCCACCTATTTCTACAAGACAAACATCATATCCTTCTGCTCCTTCATAAATTCTTCTTTTAATTTCATCGGTAATATGGGGAATAACTTGGACAGTTCCTCCTAAATACTTTCCATGTCTTTCATTTGCAATAACTCTTTCATAAACTTGCCCCGTAGTAAAATTATTTAGCTTCGAAAGAGTAACATCTAAAAATCTTTCATAATGCCCTAAATCAAGGTCTGTTTCTGCACCATCATCTGTTACAAAAACCTCTCCATGTTGAAATGGACTCATTGTCCCTGGGTCAATATTAATATACGGGTCAAGTTTCATGGCTGTAACTTTTATATTTTTAGCCTTTAAAAGCGCTCCGATACAAGCACTTGTCAAACCTTTTCCAATTGATGAAACAACACCACCTGTAATAAATATAAATTTAGTTTGAGCCATAACACTCCTTAAACATTAGATATAATAAATAGAAAATTTTTAAGAATTTTAATCTTTTAACAACCCTTTTTAGTTTACTAACTAATTTAATATATTAAAACATTTGAACAAGTTAAAAATATAACTTACTGTATTATTTAAATTTTTTAATAAATTTTAGAAGTATCTAGGTTAATTAAAGACAAAATATAATTAAGTCGATATTTACCATGTGTAATACAACAAGCGATAAATAAACAAATTATGTTACTTGCTAAAAAAAGTAAAACACAAGATATAATGAGTATTTCTATACCACCAGATGAAGTTATACTTACAAAAGCATACAAGCTAGTTGTAGATAAAGAAATTCGCATAGTAGATTTAGTAAATGTTATTTTAAAAGATCCTGCAATTACACTTAAAATTCTTAAAACAGGTAATCAAAGCGCTACTCTTAACGGGCAGCAAGAAACGATATCTCTATCATCAGCCATAACGCGGTTAGGTTTTGATTCGTTAAAAAGTATTCTCTTTGGGCTTCAAGCTATAAAAAATCCTAAAGATAATCTTATTTTAAAATCGCTAAATAACTATCGATATGAAGCTGTAAGAATAAGTGATGTTTCAAACATAATAGCAAAATATATTGGAAATAAAGTTAAAGAACCTTCAAGACTAGGAGGACTTTTTTTAAACATTGGGTATATATTATTACTTTTAAATTTTAAAGAAGATTTTTTAACGGTCGAAAAAGAGACATCCCAAGCACTTCTTAAATATGAATTAGAAAAAAAGTTTAATTATGATGTTGAAAAAATTACTTTGAAATATTTAAGACGAAATTTAATACCTGATAATTTAGTTGAAACCTTAAATCGTGATGCGGTATTTACGCCCCAAGAAAAAAATTTATACCTTATAAGAGCAATAACACAAGGCGCAAAAGAGCTTATTAATGCATTTGATCGAGATAAACTTAATCAATATAAAATAGCTGGCGTAATGCCAGCAAAAAGTTATTTAAGGACATTACCATTTACTCAAAACGAATACGGGTTAATCTATAATGAAGTAATAGAATATTTAGTAGAACGTAAATTTGAGAAAAAAAATCTTGAAAGCCAAGCTAAAAATAGCAAAAACAATATTAATGAAAGCAACGATAACAAATCAGAAAATATAGACTCACAAAATATTGAAACACAAGACAATAATTAAAATTTTATAAATTCCAAAAAGCAATATAATACTTAATTCTTTTAATAATAATCATAAATATAAAAAATAACATTAATAAAATTAAAGCAATTGGCGTTACCTCAAACACATGAGAAATGTAATTTAAATAAGACACATTTATAACAAATGACTTAAATTCATCTAAAATATAAGATACAAGTTTTATAAAAATACCACTTTTATCAATTGTAAAATTTAAAAATATCCCTAGAAATCCAAGATTACAGCTTATCCAAGAAATTAGTGGTGCAATAGTAATATTTAATAAAAATGAAATAAACGATATCTGCTTAAACCAAATTAGTGTAATAATACTTGTAGTAATATATGTATAAAATGAAATTAGCAAGAAGCATTTAATTTTATTTTTTTCAAAACTTCCAAGCCAAATTCCTAAAAGCGCTCCGTAGCTTAACGCGACTCCTGGGTCTAATAAACAAAGAGGAAATAACAAATGCATGATAAAAAAAGATAAAAAGATGCTATTTAAAAACGAGTTTCCTTTTTCAAACGTACTTGCAATATTAATAATTATAATTGCTATTCCCGCCCTAATGCTAGATGAATCACAACCAGAAATCAACACATAAAAAATACTAAAAGAAAGGGCAATAAACTTATAAACATATTGTAAGAAAAAATAATAATAAAGTTTAACAAAAAATTTAGTAATAAATTTTAATAAAAAAAAAATTGTAAAATATACCAAACATACTTGATACCCGGAAACGACAAGAAGGTGCGTAAGCCCTACTTTTTTAAACTTATCTTCCACAGAACTTGAGAGAACATTTCTTGTACCAATTGTCGTTGATAAAAAAAGTCCCGAAGATTCATTATCTCCTAAAACTTCTATAACATGATCTTTTATTTTTTTATTAATAATATTTGCATAACTTTTGATATTTTTATGCTCAATAACTTTTACAAATTTTACTTTACAAGTTTTACTAATATTTTTCCTTAAAAGATATGATTCATAAGAAAATGGATTATAAGAAAAGTCTACATTTTTAACTTTCCCCTTAATTATCAAAACATCTCCCTTATTAGCATTTACAATATTTTTCCAAGGAAGGTACAAAGCAGAACAATGCATCAAAAATGATTGTTTTTTAAAACTTAACTCTTTAAAACTTTTTCTTTTTTCTTCCCATACGCCAAGAACTTTGGCATCAAAAGTTACTCTATTTGAAACCTTATTTTGAATATTAGATACTATCTTTATTAAGTATGACGACTCATCATTATATGTATTAAAATTTAGATTCCCATTATTTATATAAAATGAAAACATTCCGATAATAAAAAATGAGATAAAGTAATACTTTTTAATAAATGAACAGAAAAACAATATTATTGTTAAAATAATAATAAAATATGATGACTTATACCCTATTAAATTAAATGCTATAAATTGCCCTAAGATTAAAAAAATACAAAAAAATAGCGATGGATAATTTTTTTTAACCCTTGTAATAAATCTTTTTGTAAGAACATCCTTTAAAAAACTCATATTAAATATATCGAAAAAAAGATAATATGAAGTTTTTCTTACAAAGATTATATAATTACTATTTTAACAAGCTTTATATTGACAATATTTTGAAACATCACACTTTTCGCACTTTGTTTTTGTGGGGCTTGCTATTGCGTCTTTCTTTTCTTCTAAAATTTCATTCATATCGTTTAAAAATTTTGTAAGCATTTTTTGTCTTTCTGGTAAATTATGAATCTTTACTCTTTTTGACTTAGGACCTAAGATTAAATACCCATAAGGCACATCTTTTTTCTTAAACTCAGCTATAAGTCTCATATAAACTAAAAGTTGATAAATATATCTATCTTTTAATTTTCTTGCAAGAGGCTTTATTTCAACTGGAATAAAATATGAATTTTCTTTTATTACAGCATCAGGCTTTCCTGAAATTCCTTGCATATAAGATATATAATCTTTAACTTTTAAAATTTTACTTCCGTCAATTGCAAGAAGTGTACTTTTTTCTTTAATACCAGAAGCATCATACCTTGATTTTATATAATGCCCCGCAAAATAAACCACAAATAATGCAAGACTTATCAAAATAACAAATAAAAATATATCTATATCTAGATCAAAAATTTGATATACAGAATCTTTAAAATCATTTAATAAATTTTTAAAAAAAGAACCTGATGACTTATGATATCCAATATAATTTAATACTTTATTATTAGGGAAAAACTTATCACCTAAAAAAATTATAGTAAAGCTAACCGAGAAAAACATGAGGCAAAGAACGATTGCCATTTTTATTGATAATTTATGGATATCTTCAGTTTTTTTTGACCAATCTTTATGAAGTGCCAGTCCCATCTTAATATTATCATTTTTTGAATTCTTATAATTCTTTTTTAATATACTTTTTAGTTTCCAAGAATGCGGGCAAACAGCATAAATACCAACTTCACCTGCAGATATTATATATTTCCCCTTTGACTTTTTTATCATAATGATCGTTAAATCAGAATATATAATCTCAAATAGAAAAAACTAACTATTAATATTAATGAAACATGTTCTTCTTGTTAGGATATTGACTATAAAACATATCATCCTCATCATCGTGTATAGGATGATGCTTATGAATTAAAATTTGTCCATCTATTTGACCTAAGATTGATAAAATATTATCTCTAGTTAAATAAATTTTTTTGATAACTTTTAAAGATAAAATACCTGATGTAATTAGAAAACAAGCTAAAAAGAATTTCAATAAAGTAGTGCTTAAAATAGCAAAACTTCCAGCTAAAATTAAACAAATAGAAGGAGCATATAAAAACAACTTAGTTTTACTAAACTCCTTTTTTAAATTACTAATTTTAAGATTTTTAACTGAATTTTTTAAATTATTTGTATACTTTTTTAATTCCATAATAAAGACTCTGTTTCCTTCATTCTAAGATTAAAATACAATGCCTATCACTACATAACTTATAATATAACAAATTTTTAGCAAAATCATTAGAAAAAATTAATAATCTTAAAATACTCTATAATTTCAATTAAAAACAAAATGTATTATAATCCTTGCTATCAAATATATTGTATTATGCTAAAAAGATTTTTCTTAATCAACTTAAATTATTTTTTATTATTGTTTAAATTAAAATAGCTAGTTAAGAGAGTGTAACTTATGAAAATCCCTACATTTAATATTACATACTTTGTTTTGCAAACAATTGCCATGATCCTTACTTGTTGGTTGATACCAAAACTTAAAATTACTAGCATTTTTGGAGCTATATTTATGGTAATAGCGCTTGCATTTATAAATGCAAACGTTTGGGATTTAGCTCTTTTTATGAAAGTTCCAGATGAAGCAACTTATCAAATGGTTGCATTATTTTTAACAAACGGACTTTTATTCTGGATTCTCGTTAAAGTTTTACCAGGAATTGAAGTTCAGGGGTTTAGACCTGCACTTATTGCTCCTGTGATTTTTACTGTTGCTAGTGTTATTGTTTCATTTATTGCTAAAGAAGTAGATTGGAGTAAAACTCTTGAATGGACGATAAACTTTTTAAATGATTTTAAAACATTTATTGAAGCTCATTTTTCAGATGCGCAAACCACTAAAGATGTCTTAAATAAAAGTTTTGGTGATGCTCAAAATTCACAAAACGCAGCAAATGCATTTAATATAGTAAAAGCTACTATCACCCAAACACCAACTATTAAATAGAATTGTAATTTATGACTAATAATTCTTTTACATCGAAGCTATTAAGTTTATCAAGAAGATACGCGTATGTTTGGTATGATGGAAAAATTACTTTGGGAAAATTTGCATCAAATCAAAGTGATTATATTATAGGCGATATTGTTAATTGCTATTTAGAAAATAATGAAGTTTATGTTTCAGGATTTAATGAGCGAAAAAATATCTTAAAAAGATGTTATTTTGATAATATAAAAAATATTGCATGTAACATCGATAAAATATTTTTAGTAGTTTCCCCTAAACCAATGTTAAATACTTTTTTTGTAGACAATGTAATAGCGACTGCTAACAAAGAAAAAATTCCTGTAACTATCATTTTAAATAAATGTGATTTAGATATAAGTGGAGTATTACCTATAATTGAAATATATAAAAATCTTAATATCACTATCTTAAAAACAAGTACGAAAACGCTAGAAGGAGTTGAAGATTTAAAAAATTATTTTGATAATACAAGTGAAGGACAAGTGCTATTTTGTGGATTATCAGGAGTAGGAAAAAGCAGTATTTTAAATACACTTTTAGGAGATGAGATAAACAAAGTAGGTGAGCTTGGAAAACGAGGCGGAGGAAAACAAACCACGACTCAAGCATTTGGATTTCACTACAATAGTAAAAAAAGATTAGCTGATAAAAAGCAAGATTTGTTTATAATAGATTTACCTGGCATTTCAAATTTTACAGTGTCATATTTAGATAAATATGAAGTTAGCGGTTTGTTTACAGACATTAATACATTAAGCAAAAAATGTGAATATGAAGATTGTCTTCATATAAATGAACCTAATTGTAATGTAAAAGATGCTTTAGAAAATGGTACTCTCTCTAAAAGCAGATATGATTCATATGTTGGAATTATCGAGAGTATTGAGGAGGCTAGGAAATATTAAGAGAGAAAGAAGGTAAGTTTAGAGAAAACCAGCGTGGTGGCAGGTTTCAGGTGGAAGGTGAACCCGCGCGGCTTCAGGTAACAGGAAACTCCACACGGTTTCAGGAAACATTAAAAATATCCTGCAAGGGATATTATAAAAGGAACGTAGTGACCGGCACCAGGATTGGGGTAAGTAAAACAATATTGCGTCTAGCAATATTGTGAGTCTACCCCATTTAGGTAAAGACACCACAAACATCGTACACCGTTAGGGGGACCAATAAAAATTTTGATTATGAATAATTTAACGACAACTTGGAAAGATATACTAGGCGAGGAAAAAGAAAAAGAATATTTTAAAAATATCTTATCTTTCATAGAAAACGAAAGAAAACAAGGAAAAATTATTTATCCCCCAAATAAAGATATGTTTAATGCTTTCTCTTACACTCCTTTTGATAAATTAAAAGTCGTTCTTATCGGACAAGACCCATATCACGGACCTAATCAGGCTCACGGATTAAGTTTTTCAGTAAAAGAAGGTATAGCCTTTCCCCCATCACTTCAAAATATTTTTAAAGAACTTCATGATGACATTGGATGCGATATTCCTAAAAGTGGCTCTCTTATTAAATGGGCAAAAGAAGGAGTGCTATTATTAAATGCAGTGCTAAGCGTAGAAGCAAACAAAGCGGCATCTCATGAAAATATAGGCTGGCAACAATTTACAGATTATGTAATATCAAGAATAAATGAAGAAAAGGAAGGACTCATTTTTATTCTTTGGGGTGGCTTTGCAAAAAGAAAATGCCAAATGATAGATAAGAAAAAACATTTTATTTTAGAAGCCCCTCACCCATCCCCCCTTTCTTGCTACAGAGGTTTTTTTGGTTCAAAGCCATTTTCAAAAACAAATGAAATACTAAAAAAACTTGGCAAGGAAGAAATTGATTGGGATTTAACAAAATAGAATAAAGGAAAAAATTACTATGATAATTAAAAAACTATCAGAAAATAAATTTATGATGCGTTTAGAAAAAGGAGAAGAAATTATCGAGAGTATAAAAAATTTTGCAAAAGAATATAATGTAAAATCTGGCGAAATCAAAGCTCTTGGTGCTGTAAACTTTGTAAGCGTTTCTTTATATACACCAGAAAATAAAAGTTACATAACAAAAGAATACTCAGAGCCTTTTGAAATCACAAATCTTTATGGAAATATTTCAAGTATGAATAACGAGCCTTATCTTCATATTCATATTACTCTTGCCAATAAAGATTTTAATTGTGTTGGCGGACATCTAAATAAAGCTATTATTTCTGCAACATTTGAAGGATATATTGAAACATTTGACGCAGAAATTAATAGAGTAAAAGATGAAAACATCAATTTAAATGTTTGGGATATTTAAAAAAGCTAAGCTCCCTTAGTTAGCTACCACTAGCTGTGCGGGGCCAAGTAGCAGACACCTGATATCAAATTTCCAAATATCAGGTGTCAGATATCCGTTTACAGAAACCTAATACCTGAAGCTAGCCATCAAAAATACCAATCCCCGATTTCTTACTACTAATTTGCTGTCACCTCTAACGCTAACTTCTTAATTCCTCTTAAATCAAGTTTTCCTGTTCCTAAGATTGGAAAACTTTCAACTTTATAAAACTCTTCTGGTTTTGGAATCCATAAGTTTGCAAGCCCTCTTTTTTGAAGCTCTTTAACAATTTCTCTAGGGTCGAAATTTTCCATGGTGTGAAGCACAACTAACTTCTCACCTTTCTTTCCATCAGGCACTCCCGTTACAACACAACATTTTTCAGAACCACCATAAATATCTTGAATTAATTCCTCAGCTTTTATATGTGGCACCATCTCTCCTGCAATCTTACTAAACCTAGAAACCCTATCTACAATTTTTATAAAGCCATCTTTATCACAAATTGCAATATCACCTGTTAAGTACCAACCATCTTTTAACACTTCTTTTGAAAGCTCAGGTTTTCCATAATACCCCATCATTACATTTGCACCTTTTATACAAAGCATTCCTTCTTCATTAGGCCCTAGCTCCTCACCTGTATCTAAAGAAGTAATCTTTGCACAAATTTGAGGAAGTGGTCTTCCAACTGTTCCATCTTTTCCTCCCTTTTGCTCTTTCCAATATCCAGAAGCATCAAAAAGATTTACAGAAACTACAGGCGAAAGCTCAGTGCAACCATAGCCTTCATAAATTTTAAGCCCGAATTTAGCTTCAAAATCTTCTGCAATTTTTCTTTGTAATTTTTCAGCACCTGTAATTACAAATCTTAAACTCTTAAATTGACTAACTTCACACTTTCTAATATAAGCTGCCATAAAAATACCTGTCGCTACAAGCACTGTTAACTTATTCTTTTCTATCATATTTCCAACAGTAGCAGCATCTAATGGATTACTGTGATAACAAATTTGAAATCCTCTTAAAAGTGGAAGCCATAATGTTACTGTAAAACCAAAAGAATGGAAAAATGGAAGAATTCCTACAAGACCATCTTTTGAACAGAAATCTACAGCAGAAAGCATACTTTCAATATTTGACGTAATATTATCATGTGAAAGCATCACGCCCTTTGGATCTCCTGTAGAACCACTAGAGAAAATAATTGTAGCCATATCATGTCTTGATGGACGCTTTGTTAAAAATATTTTTTCAATTAAAATTCTTGGAATTAATAAAGCGTACAAAATATATTTTATCTTTTCAGACTTTTTAATACCTGCAAGCTTTTCTTCTAAAAATATCATTGAATCCATTTTTTCTTTATTAAGCTTCTCTAGCACTTTCTTTGCAGTTATGATTTTTTTCATTCCTGTTTGTTTTTGTGCAGCCTCTAAGAAATCATTACCTGCTGTATAATTTAAGTTAATTGGCACTTTTCCAATGAAATAAAGTGCAATATTTACAAGTGCAGCTTCAATAGATGGTGGAATCATAACTCCAACAAATTTATCATCTTTAAATTCCTCTTTTAATTTTCTTGAAATTAAAAGTGACATTCCAAGAGTCATCATGTAATTTAAAACAGGACCACCTGTGGCATTACACATAACTTTTTTAAACGGCCTTCTTTTTGCAGTTCTAATAAAAGATGTGTGTAAAAGTTGAAAAACTTCTTTCTTATATTTTGAAGCCTCAGCACCAAGCTCTTGCACAGCTTGTCTAATTTTATATGCATTAGTACGATCTAAAATTGGCTTACCTACAAGAATAGTTAAAGGATAAGGAAGTTCTTTTGGCATACTCCTTCCAAACTTTCCATCGTTTAATATCCAACTGCTCCCCCAAATTCTATCTAAATACATAGGAATAACAGGCGCGCTTGTCATCTTTGAAATCCTTGTAAATCCTGCAGTAAATGGAAGCATGTTTCCAACACGTGACACTTGTCCTTCACCAAAAATAACAACGATTTCCCCTTTTCTTACAGCGCTTGCTGCTTCTCTTAATGCAAGCACGCTTTCCTTTGTACATTTCTCAGGAATTGGAATAGCACGTAAAATTTTAGCAATTGGCTTTACATATTTTAAATTATACATGCTATCATAAATCAAAAATCTTACCGACCTTGAAATTGATGCCATTACAATAAAAGGATCTAAGTAAGATAAGTGATTACATACTATAATTGCGCCACCTTTTCTTGGAATATTTTCAAGTCCTACGATTTTTAATTTATAAATTAAATTTACAAGTACCCACACTACACATCTAATAAACAATTTTGGTAGTCTAAAGCATGCATGAATTGTTAATCCTAAACTTATGATTGAAACTGCTCTTAAAATTGAAACATCGCTAAATCCTAATGCGAAACCACCAAATACAAAAAGTCCTACGACAATTGAAGCACAAAATACTGTTATCATTAAAATAGTAGCATTATACCTTCCAGATTGTTTGTAAGGGATTTTATTTTGAACATAGGCATAAGTAGGAAGAATAAAAAAGCTTAAACTAAATCCCATTAAAAAAGTCAAAAAATAATTAAATAATCCATTTGGGTTTAAAAATGAAAAACAAAAAAGAGAAATTGACGCGCAAACTGCACCTAAAGGAATTGCGCCAAGTTCAACTCTTCCTTTAAATAAAAAAGACGTTGCGATAGCACTAACTATACCACCTAGAAATAAAAGAGCCATAAATTTTGCAAGTGCATCTAAATTGATAACTTCCATACATGTTCTATAAACCATTACAAAACAAAAAATGGAAATGATAGACCAGAAAGCTGACATCGCGTAAATTGAAATATTTATCCCTGAATGTCTTTTCATTTTTTCAAAAGTTTTAAAAATGCTTAAAGGAAAATATTCTAATTTAACATTATTATTATTTTCTAATTCTCCACTTTTATTATCTTTAAGACAAAAACTGCTAATTACTGTTAATGCTGCCATTATTGTTAGAGTAACATTAATAGATGATGGGTTTTCTTTTATTCCAATAAAAACAACACTTATTAATGCTAAAAATGAAAGCCCTTGATTTATAGACATTGCTTTTCCACGCTCATCATCTTTAAATCTTTCGCATAGAAATACATAATTAGAAGTAACATAAAGTGAGCGATTAGCACCTAAGATAAAAAGTAAAATAAATAATGCTGAAACGCTTTCTAAAGAAAAGAAATAATTTACACAAAGTGCCACACAAAGTGAAACGATACTACTTAATTTAAACGCTTTAACGCTTGAATATTTATCAATAAAGCTTCCATTAAATGATGCAAATAGGACATATGGAACACAAAACGATACAAATGCTAACATAGTGATCCAAAACTCATTTGCACCTTCAAATCTTCCACTGATATACAAAAATATTGAAACAAATATTAGAAAATCAAATACTGAATGTAAAAACTTTAATAAGATAAAAGAAATTTTATCGAGACTTGCCAAATTACTATTATTAAAAAGACTCATAACTCTCTTAATTTTCAAAAAAAATAAACATTAAATGAATAAAAAAACAGATACTATGTGAAATTTTATTCTCATTTTTAATAAATAACTAGCTTACTAGAATAAACTTTCCAAAATATTCAAAAAATTTTTAAACTTTACACCTTGTTTTTTCTATCTTGCCGTTATACCCTCTTAAAATATGCAAGATAATCCAACCACAAATTTTAACATTGAAAATAATAACAACAAAGCCTGCGATAAGTCTAAAAATGAAATTTTATCTTTCATTCAAACTGCTATTGTATTTATTTTTTTATGGCTTGTTATAAGAGGAAGTATCATTGAAGCATTCAAGATCCCTTCCGGCTCTATGATTCCAACACTTCAAATTGGTGATTATTTACTTGTAAATAAGCTTTCATATGGAATAAGACTTCCTTTTGTAAAAGATACTATCTATGAATATAGCAAACCTAAAAGAGGTGATATTGTAGTTTTTACAAAGGAAACTATAGATAGCGAAGAAGAAAAAAATATGAATTTTATAAAAAGAGTAATTGCTGTTGGTGGAGATACTCTTGAAGTTAAAAATAGAACTGTTTATGTAAATGATAAGCCACAAGAAGAAGATTACGCACAGTGGGTTTATGGCGGACTTCCAACAGGTGATGTTTCAAAAATAACTATTCCAAAAGACCATGTATTTTTAATGGGGGATAACAGAGACAGATCAAAAGATTCGAGATATTGGAAAGAACCTTTTTTACCGACAAAAAGAATAAAAGGTCGCGCGCTTTTTATTTATTGGTCATTTAATGATTTAAAAAGAATATTTAAAGTTATAAAATAGATAATCTAAGGATACACTGATTAATTAAAAATTTACAAAGATACCCAAAATGGTAACCTTGAGTGAGTACGTAGTGCAAACGACATGCAACCACAAATGCACCCTGAAAGGGGTGTCTTAATTAAAAAGTATGCAACATTAAGCAACGGCAAGGTGTACCGAAATGTACAGCAAGGATTGCCCCACCTCAAATAACTACTCAATCTTAAGATGCATCGTCAATTTTTACTATATTTGAGGGCTCGCCCAGCTTCAATCTTTTGCTCCCTTTCCTTTATTGCATTCCTTTTATCTGGAGCGTTTTTACCTCGTGCGAGTGCTACATCAAGTTTAACAAAACCGTTTCTAAAATATGCTTTTACTGGAACTAAAGTTAATCCTTTAACTTCAACTTTTGAAGCAAGTTTAAAAATTTCCTTTTTATGCATCAAAAGCTTTCTTTTTCTTATAGGATCATATTCTTTATCATTACTATGGGAATATTCTTTAATATAAGCTTGCAAAAGGTACAGCTCTCCATCGATAACTCGAATATAAGACTCTTGAAGGCTAATTTTTCCTTCTCTTAATGCCTTAATCTCCGCACCCTTTAGCACGATACCTGCTTCAAAATGTTCAATTATTTCGTAATTAAAAAAAGCTTTCTTATTATCAGCTATTACTTTAATTGCGCCTCTAGTATCATTTCTCATTAATTTATCAGTCTAAAATCAAAACATAATTCTAAAATAAGTTTTCTGTAATATACATTAAAAGAACCATTTTTTAAATAAAACTTTCTAAAAAAGATTACTTCTTCCTAATATGTAACATGGCATGAAAGAATCCAGGACCACTCCAAGGAATATGATTAAAAGAATAGTTTAAAAATCCCTTTAACGTCATTTTATTATAATCAGGATCCCACCAACACCTTGTTTTTATTAATGTTGAATAGTACTCATCTTCTCTTCCTTTTATTAAACTTTCCTCTTTCTTTTCTCTTCTTGTGGACTCCTGGTCTTCTATTAAATATTTAAAATCCTCTAGCTTAAATCCATTCATTGAATATTTTAATTGTTGATAACCTATCATATATGTAGTAACTGGCCAAACAGTCTCTCCTTTAACATACATAATAGGCATATAACCTAATGAATATGTATCAATTGTGTTCTTAATTCCATTTAAAATATTATGTAAATCTTTTGAAGTATGAACTTGGCTAAATACTTCAAACTCACTTCCTGCATTTTGAAAATTTACGATTCTTGCCATTCTGATATCATAAATAAAAAATGCTAAGAATATAAATTTTATAAAATTAAACCTTAAATGTTTAAATGTTGAAGCGATAATACACAAAACCACTCCAAATATAATAAAGTCGACATTATCTTTAAAAACATATTGGGCGTTTTGTGCATCTTTTGACTGAAAAATAAAAATTATTCCAAGAATTGCACTTATTCCACCAATAATATATATCATATTTGTAAGACTAAAACTTTTTAATTTATGAATAAAACTTGAACCAAGAATTTCATTAAATAATAATGAATAATAAACTATAAAAGCTATAATAGGATACACACTAAGCCAAGGCACTTTCTCACCTAAATAACAATATGTTGCCATATTTCCTGCAGCAAAATATCCAAAGAAAGCTAGGCTGCGTTCCTTTTTTAATAAATGATAAACTGTAACGACAAACGCATATGTAGGTAAAATACATAATCCAAAGAAATCATAGCTATTTTTTAATTTGAAAAAATTCCAAATAAATGTATTTGACATACCAATTTTGCTATGTACTAAAGCTAAAATTAGAGCAGTTAAAAATGATATTATAAAGAATGGCATTGTCCAAATAGCTTTTCTACAAAGATATACAATATGAGCTATCATAATTATTAGTAAAAGAAAATCATGCCAAGCCATCATGTAAAATTGAAATAGAAACGGCCCTTTTATTCTTTCCATTCCATGGTGTGCTAGCCAATACCCAATACTTTTTCTATAAATCCCATCCAAAAATGTTCCAAAATAATGCTCGGTAAGTGATGGTGATTCTATAAAATACCTAAATCCACCAGAAAAAAAATAATAAATTACAAAAATTGACAATAATAAACCAACTAAATATGTTATCTTATATGAAATAAAATGATTATAAATTTTACCAAGCATTGAATTTCTTAAATTATCACCCGTGTAAAGCATAAAAAAGAATTCAAAAAACAAATATCCAATCATTACTGCATAAAACACATAAGAATTTTCTTTTGTACATATTTGTAAACTTAATCCTAGTATTACAAGAATTGCTTTCCATCTTGGTTTTGCAAGAATGACACCTATTAAAATTATTGACCACCAAGTAAGCATTAAATAATCATGCCTTACAAACCTTGACCAAAATATCATTGTCGGTGAAAGCCCTATAAGCATAGTCATAAATAATACAGTAGTAGGCTTTAAATACTTTCTAAATAAAAAAGGAAGTAACACAAATAAGCTTCCTAAAAATGCTATAATTACACGTCCAGAAAAAACAGAATATCCAAAAATTCTATAAGCAACTCTTAGTGCATGATATAAAAATGGTCCATGAGTCATAGGGTCATATTTATAAAAACCCGAATCTGGTCTTTCAAAATAATAATACCCCTGAATTAAATGAATAGCTTCATCATGATGAATCGGCCTATCCTCTAATCCTATAAATCTAAAAGCAAGTGACAATGCAACAATAAATATAAAAAATATCCACTGCTTTGTTGAAAAAAACTTAAGAATATCTTGATTTGTTTTGGGCAGCATAAAATTTCTTAAACCATTATTCATTTAAATTAACCTTTTATAATTAAATTTGCTAATTTTCTTCCATATAAGACCGCATAATTTGTTCCTCTATCTTGAGGATAAATTTGTGACATGGAAGTAAAATATAAGCCATCAATTCCTGTTTTCATATCATATAATAATTTAGAATAATCTTTCACTATAATTGGTTGAGAGTATCTTGCCTTAAATAGAAAAGACTCATCAATATCATCTATGGAAAAATCTTTATTAATTTTTTGCAAATATTCTAAACTGTAACTTATTAATTCTTCTTTTGTAAATTTATATAATTTATTATCTTCACTTAAATATTTAGATAAATAAAGAATATGTTTTCCACCGTAATGACTTTTATCATCAAAATTCGTGTGTTCAATTATTCCGACAAATGGAAAATTTTCATCTGAGATATTAAGCCAATAAGTATTAGTAAAATTTTTATTTAGGATAAGCACTAAACAAATATTAGCTAAATATTTTATACTTCTTAATTTATTTTCATAATCTTTAGGAAGGAAATTTACAGAATTTAATAATACTTCAGGGGATGTCGTAAATGCGACCTTTTCAAAATTAAAAATTTCACCATCTAAAGAATTAATTAAAAAATTATCATTACCTTCTTTCTTAACTTGTGAAATTTCCTTATTTAATAAAATTTGAACCCCAAGTTCTTTTAGTTTTAAAGAAATACCATCTAAAAGACCTTTAAAACCACCATGAAAATATATTAAACACTCATTTCCTTGCTTGTCTCTACTTCCACCTCTTAGTTTAAATTTATTCCATATCCATACAGCAGAGATCTTATCGTAAAAATCCCCAAATTTTCCGATAAGCAAAGATTTCCACACTTTATTATAAACATTTTTACCACATGCACTTTGAAGCCAAGAGGTAGCTAAGATTTTCTCAAGTGGCATATAATTATTAATAAACTTTGCCTTTAAAGCACCAAGCCCCATTCTTATTCTATCTATAAATTTTAATTCTTTAAATTTAAGTAAATCTAGTGGGCTTGCAAGAGAATAAACTTTTTGATTACAAAAAATACCTGTTTTTGTTATATTAACTTTTATTTTTTCACCTAATCCCATCTCTTTTACAAAATCAAGTATTGCATTATCAGAAGCAA
>CAKMMH010000016.1 GCA_927798255.1 uncultured bacterium
GGCTTGATTATAAGTATAATGACTTTGTACCCCAAGATGCTTTAGTAAGATTTAAAGAACATCCTCGAATTAAACAGTTTATTGAACGAGGAAAAGTTATAGAAGCCGGAGCTAAGATGATTCCAGAAGGAGGCTATAATGCAATTCCAAGAGGTAGTGATAATGAAATAGGATTTAAAAATGTTGTAATTTTAGGAGATAGTGCTTCCCTTGTTGATATGAGAAAAATAAAAGGAGTGCATAACGCGATAAAATCAGGTGTGGCTGCTGCAAAGGGACTTGTTAATTCAATAGGTAATAATTTACATTTTGCTATTAATTATACAAATGAGCTTGAAAAATTAGGAGTTTTAAAAGAACTTTATATTTCTAAAAACTATAGACAGATTATAGAAAAGCTTGGAAACTTCTTTGGAATGCCAATTTCTATTTTTAGTAATTTGATTCCATTTAATATAAAATCAAAAGAAGATTATAAGCATATGTCATTAAAATCATATCCTTTAAAGCTTGAAAAGCCGTTCAATAAAGGTCAGTTTGTCGGTATGGCAAAAGCTCAGCATAGGGAAGACGAACCAGGACATTTAATTATTAAAGATAATGATATATGTTTAAAATGTGAGCAAAAATATAAATCGCCATGTATATCTTTTTGCCCAGCTGAAGTGTACGAAAAAAATTTTGTGAAAGGTTATGCTGTACCGCTTAATCCATCAAATTGTCTTCATTGTAAGACATGTCAAAGGAAATGTCCTTTTAATAATATTATTTGGTCTATACCAGAAGGAGGAGAGGGTGCTAAGTATAAAAAGAGTTAATGTTAAAAATTTATTTACAATAATTTGTTTATTTATATTTATTGGTTGCAGTACAAGTAATGTATCACATGATAATTTTTGTCCTTGTAAACTATTAAATGACGATACGACTTCAAAGTTAATTCTTGTCAAACCATATGATGTATCTTATGCAAAAGTTATTTTACTAGAGAAAAAATATGAATCATCGGATAATCCTATTTGGCATCAAGTTGCACTTTTTACAGGAAGAATTGGAAGAAATGGTGTAGTCGATGCTGATTATAAAAAAGAGGGAGATGGAAAAACTCCAAGAGGTGTTTATGATTTAACGCAAGCTTTTGGAATAAATAAAATTGGTCTAAAGTATCCTTATAGAGTGCTTGATGGTACAGAGTATTGGGTAGATGATGTACTTTCTAAGCATTATAATACTATGCAGATTGTAAAAGAGGGAGAAACTCCAGAATTTAATTCTTCTGAACATCTTATAGATGAAAAAATAGCTTACCAATATGCTATGGTTATTGATTACAACAATCCACCAGTAGCTGGGAAAGGTTCTGCGATTTTTCTTCATGTTGAAAAAAACAAACCAACAGCAGGTTGCGTTGCAGTTTCTAAGGAAAATATGATAAGAATCCTAAATTGGATTGATTATGGAAAAACTAAGATATTGATAAAGTAATATCCAAATAAAATAAGTCGAAAGTTCAAGTTTATAAGTTAGAGAAATTCTATTTTTAATCTTGCTAGCTACTTATTACACAAAGTATTCTAATGGTAGTGATCTATTTTTTAAATTTTGTTTTATTTTTTTCAAGGTGCAATTATGAAAATTAATTTGCTTAGTAAGTTGTTTATCTATGTAATTTGTATATGTAACATTTTTAGTACCTCATTTGCTTTTGCTGAGGATATATCAAATAATGAACTACTTTGGGTAAATTCACAAACTATAAACTCTACTACTAATATCTATAATATATCAAAAACCAAAAGTATAAATGGAAAACTTAATTTTCTTGTGAATAACGAACAAGTTATTCAAAAAGACTTCAGTATAAATGCTAATGATAAGATTTCAATTGATACAAATAGTGTTTTAAAAGCTTCAAATATTAACGAGAATAGCGGAATAGTAACTTTTAGTATTGATGATGCTAATTCTTTATATAAAAGTGTAGATTTTAATTATTATTCTAACAATTCAAAAAATATGACGGTTGTTAATTTTTTGGACAGTGAAATATTAAGCGATAATTCATATTTTATTTATGATAAGTATTTGTATCCGAATGTGAGAAGTTTAAAGTTATATATTTATAATTTAACTAGTAAAAATTTTGAAGGTAATATAAAGGTATATAATAAAGTTGGTGAACTTTATAAAGTAAAGGAAATTCAAAGTATTGAAAAAGGGAATGGGAGCTTAATAGAATTTAATAGAGATACCGAAGGTACGTTTCATATCATTCCTAACGGAGAGTCTAAATATATTATATTTTTGGTATTAGAATCTGAAAATAATAAAATCAGCATCTTAAAACCATTATCTTCTTTTGTTAAATCGAGTTTTTTAAATGCTAGTGAAGTATTATCGCTTTCTAATATATCAAATGAGTATACGCAGATAGGATATGAAGTTTATGATAAGGGGGTTAAAAAGTTTAATGGTTATTTAAGTTTTGTTCCGTATTCTCAAAAATTTTTATCTCTTGATAGTCAATTAAGCTCGTTAGAAATGCCTATAATTAAGTTATTTAATTATTATTCTAAAGATAATGATAATGTAAATAAGTATTTTGTTGCGAATATTAATTTAAAACCAGATTCGGTAAAAGTAGTTAATAATTTTTCAAATGAACAAAAAGTAGCTGGAATAGATCTAATTAATGAATATAATATTACAAGTAATGGTAATTATGTTTTAAATATATTCAATGAAGATAATAAAGAAACACAAGTAAGTATTATAAATTTTTCTGATGATAATTATTTGAAATTAAGTATTAAAGCAAATGATTTTATTCAAGTACCTCTAGCTGAAGTAGTTAAAGATGGTTCTAAAAAGGGACTAATATATATTAATAGTAATAATTCTAATATTAGTTCCTATATTGAAAATTGGGAAAAGAATAATATAAATACTCAAGGTTATGTTTTAAATCGTAAAAACGTTACTAGTTCTACAAATATTGATGCTAATAATGATACGAAGGGGAAGCTTGTAGACAATGCTGAAGGTTTTTCTAAGGCGCAACAAGAATATTTAGAAAACAAGATAAAAGGTTATAATAAGAAAATTTTAGATGATAACTTAAAAAATGTTAGCAAAGAATTAGATGGTGTTAAACTTACAGGGAAATATAATATTGAACTTCCATGGAGTAAGGCTAAGTTTCCTAAAGGCATCTTAAGTTGTCATAATTTTAGTAATAATGATGTTAAAATTGGTGTTTTTAGTGGTAGTAATAAAGATAATTTAGAATATTTTGTTATACCAGCAAATGGTGATTTAAAACAAAAAATTAGAAATTTAAACTTATTTAAAGATTATAATAAAAATAAATTTGTAAATATAAAAATATTAAATGATAGTGAGTACATTATATGTAATATTAATAAAATATCATATAAAGGTAATGTAGCTATTAATAGTAGCGATATTATTATTGGGAAGAGTTATATTGCTGCAGTCCCTTTTATGTATAATAAGCCTCATGATGCAAAAATTTATATTTATAATTTAGAAGATAAGGAATTAATTTTAGATGTTAATTCTTATTCTAATGTTGGAAAATTATTAAAAACTAAACAGGTAAAAATATCTTCAAATAAATCAAAGAAAATTTCTTTCAATAATATTAGTACAAGACATAGATCGTATGAGTTTATTCCTAAAGATAATAATTCAAAATATTTTGCATTTTATGAAGTTAAAGATGCAAATAATAAAAATTATATGATAAAAGCTGATGGTATTTTTGATGATGGCGCAATTAATAATTCAAATGGAGTTTTGGTAATCACAAATACAGTTGATGTTCCTTCTAGATTAAACTTTTCAATTTTATCAAATGGTAAGAAGCGATTTCAAGCACAACGTTGGATTATGCCAAAAGCTCAAAGTATAATTGATTTAAGAACATACACAAAAGACCTAGAGAATTCGTTAATATTAATTTCTTCTTATAGTGATATAAAGCCTATTTTTTGTTCTACTAATGAAAAAAATGATGAGGTTTGTAAAACAAAATTTAATAGGGGTTATCTAGTAGTTAATTTTTATCCTAATAAGAAAGCTAGTCCTCAAAAAGTTAGTTTTGTAGATTTTGGTAATTTTAATGAATCGCAATTTTATAATATTAATGATAAGAATATTCAGGTAAGATGTTTTCAATATAACAAATCAATTAAAGACAATGACAATGATGGTTTATGTAATTATGAAGAAAAATCTTATGGTACTAACTATACAAAAGCAGACACAGATGGTGATGGAATCAAAGATGGAGATGAGCTTTTAGTATATTTCTCTGACCCATTATCTAATGATGGTGATAGAGATGGATATAGCGATTTAGATGAGATTAAATCTAATACTAAAGCATTTGATCCCGCAGATTATCCTGGATTGCAATCAGATGATTTTGTTACCTATTTACAACATGTTGTAAATAGTGATACTCAATATAAATTAAAATATTACAATGGTAGTATTAATAAAAAAGGAATGTTTAGTTCGCAATTGAAATCTAGCTCTAGTCAGTATGGAGACTTCCTATCGTATGTTAATCAACTAATTTTTGCACGTAATTCTGGTTGGGGAAGTGATATATACAAAGATTTATGTAAAGGAATAGATATCTGTTTTAAAAATCCTGGTGGTGATTATTATAAGAATATAATTTTAAATTGTTTAATGAATATTCAAGATGTGATATCGGATGTTGCAGACATAGATCGTGAAAATTGTAATTTTTGTAATATTAGTTTTAAGGGAGTGGGAACAGATCAACCATGCACAAATGGTGAAACTATTGACTTTGAGTTTAGAAGTGGATTAGGCGGTGGAGCAGTTGGTATGGCTTGGACTACAGGACTTATTCAAATAACGCCAAGTGGCCGCCGTGAACAAACAGTTTGTCATGAAATAGCACATCAGTTTGGACTTCAAGATGTTTATTCTAATCCTAGACTTAGTGGTTGGTTGTGTTCTGTGATGCACGCATCTGGTTCCGGATGTGATGTCCCATCTAACGCTGATAGAATAATGCTAAAAATTCGTGCATTATCAGAAAGAACTAAAGTTTCTTATGATACTTTAGTAAATTCACTTGTTGATTGCGATTTACCTGATAAAACTAAAGGTGTACGTATTAGTTATAATTCAATAGTATCTGATTGTATGCCTTTGCCTGCTGCTGGAGGTTGTAAAAATGAACCACAATGTAGAACTAATCCTAATGAAAAATCCGGAGGCTATTGTAGTTTATGTGGAAAATATGGAGGTTATCCTAGATTTAATCCTAAAAATACAAAGGATTACATTTGTTGTCCTCATGAACAAGATATATATTTAAATGGTGGATGTTGCACAAGTGTCGGAAAATATCAGGATAAACAGTTTTGCTGTGATGAGGAAGAACATGTAGCATTATATCCTCAAAATTCTACTCCAACTAAAAAAGAAAGAGATAAAATGTGTAAAATTTGTGATGATTTAAATTTTCCATATTTAATTTATAATGATAATGATGCGTCACAAGTCTCTTGTTGTGCAAATCTTGATATGAAGATTTGTAACGATGAGTGTTGTGATGGTACATGTTATAAGGATAATAATAATGGTGAGCATTGTTGTCATCCTGGAGAGCAGTTTTATCCAAATCTTAAAAATAAAAAATGTTGTGCTAAAAGTCATATAAATTCAAAAAATGGAGTTTGTTGTGATGGTGAATATTGTAATGGTAAATGTTGCGAATTAGGACAATCTTGTGTTAATAATCAATGTTCGTTTACTAATGAAGCATGTAATGAGATAGGTGGAACAACATATATAGAAAGCCTTTTAAGGAATTACTCACCTGTTATAAAATGTTGTATAACTTCAAATTTGTGTTTTAAGGAATATAAAAATTATTCTTACAATTATAGTAATGCTTTAATTCCTATTCACGATTGTTGTAATCAAATTCAAGTATGCGAAGAAAATAAATGTGTCGAGATACCAATGAATACTCCATCTTCATCATCGACTAGCTCATCATCTAGCTCTCTTATATCTTCGTCATCTAGTTCTAGTGTTATAGCTTATACAATACCTAGTACATCAACTAGTAACTCAACTAATTCTGGTTTTAGCGCTTCTAATTCAGCATATTCTTATTCTGGAAACTCTATGAGTCCAAGAGCTAGTTTTAGCGGTAATAGTTATTCTGCATCAAACAGTGTAAGTGCTAGAAGTAATAATTCTAATAGTTATGGAAGCTTAGGCAGTACAAGAGCTCAAATTAGATAATTTTTATAAAAAAGCCTAAGTCGTTCCTTTATTGAATTACTTAGGCTGCTTTTATTGAGAAGTTATATGTTTTTTATTTTATAGTTTGTTCTTTGTATTTTTTGAATTGTAGAAGTCTTGCAAGAGCTCTTAAATCACTTACTTTATCATATTCATCTATTATTTCATGGCCTATAATTTGCTCTATAACATCTTCAAGAGTTACAATCCCAGTAAGCCCTCCATATTCGTCTACAACTGCGTAAAGATGCTCTTTTGAGTTAAACATATCAAGCAAAAGAGAGTCGCATTTCATAAGATCAGGTACAGTTTTTATAGGCCTAGAAATTTCTTTTAATTTTTTTTGCTTATTTCCTTTTATGAGTTCTTTTAGAATATCACGCTGAGTTACATAACAAGTTAAAGTATCTGGCTCATCTTGAGCATACAAAGGAATTCTTGAAAATGATAATTTATCTAACTCTGGTGTTATCTCATTTAAAGTTAAATCTTCCATAAATCTAACTACGACGGTTCTTGGAGTCATGATTGTTTTTACTAAAACTTTATCAAGCTCAATAATATTTTCTATTACAGCACCTTCAAGATTATCAATAGTACCAACTTTTTCACCAATTTCAGCTATTGACAACACTTCACTTGCCGAGATTTCTTCACTTTTTGAATTTTTTTTAACTCTTTTAGATATAAATAGTGACGTGTAAATTAATGGATATAAAATTTTAATTAGTAAATTAAGTGGAATTACAAAAAATCTTGCGACAAACCTTGAATGTGTTACACCAATAAGCTTTGGAAGAATTTCGCCAAAGTATAAAATTAGTAATGTATAAAATATTGAAAATGGTAAAAGTGCTTTAGCTCCAAAAATAGCACCGACAGCAAAACCTGAAGCAGAAGCACCAAGTGTGTTAGCTATTGTGTTTAAAATTAAAATAGCAGCAATTGGTTTTCCCATATCTTCTTTAAATTTAAAAAGAAGTTTTCCTGTTATGCTTACAGATTTTGCAGCTTCGTGGACATAAGTCATTGGTACAGCATAAAAAGCTGATTCCATCAGAGAACATAGAAATGAAACTGAAACAGAGGTAAAAATTGAAATAACTAAAATAATTTCCATATGAAATGTTTATAAGGATAAGGAAAAATAACAAAATGGTCGGGGTGAGAGGATTCGAACTTCCGACCCCTAGTTCCCAAAACTAGTGCTCTAACCAAACTGAGCTACACCCCGAAATAAGTGAAATTGTCAAAAACAATGTTAATACTTTAACTTATTTAGAAAAAAAAATAAATAGTATATTTAAAAAAAGTTAATAAAAAATTATTATACTAAAAAATAGGTTTGTTATAGAATACAAATTCATTTTATGTAATTTACTGTTTTTATGGGAAAATAGCTTATGAAAAATGATGCAGTTTTAGCAATAGTTGGAGCTACAGGACTTGTTGGTAGCGAAATGCAAAACGTCCTAAATGATTTAAAACTTAAGTTTAAAGATATCAAACTTCTAGCCTCTGAAAATTCAGTAGGTGAGTTATATGAAATAAATGGTGAAAGTTATGAAGTTAAGCTTTTAACAGAAGATGCTTTTAATGGTGTTGATATTGCCCTTTTTGGAACAAAAAATGAGCTTTCAGAGAAATTTGTAAAAGTTGCGAGTGAAAAAGGTGTTATTTGTATTGATAACTCGAGTGCGTTTAGAATGAATGAAGATGTTCCACTAGTAGTTCCTGAAGTAAATTTTGATGCGATTAAATCTGGCCAAAAAATTATAGCAAATCCTAATTGTTCTACTATTCAAATGATACCAGTGCTTGATGCAATAGAAAAAGAAGCGGGTCTAGAAAGAGTTGTCGTTTCTACTTATCAATCAGTATCTGGTGCTGGAAAAAATGCTCTTGATGAGCTTTGGAGTCAAACACTTGCCATTTTTAATCAAAAAGAAATTGAAGTTGAGTCGTTTTTACACCAAATCGCTTTTAATTTAATACCTCAAATAGATATGATTGAAGAAGATGGATATTCCAAAGAAGAATACAAGATGATAAATGAAACAAGGAAGATTTTAAATCTTCCAGATCTTAAAATTACAGCAACGTGCGTTAGAGTTCCTGTGTTTTTCTCACATGCTGAAAGCATAAATGTTCAAACTAAAAAAGAGATTACTCCACAAAGACTTATTGAGATATTATCAAAAAAAGAAGGGATTGTCGTAAATGATAACGTGTATGAATATCCTATGCCAATAGATACAGCAGGTGAAAATGAAATTTTTGTTGGGAGAATAAGAAAAGATTATTCTGTGCCTTATGGATTAAATTTATGGGTAGTATCAGATAACATAAGAAAAGGTGCTGCACTTAATGCAGTTCAAATCATGCAGAAATTATGAGAAAATATGTACTTTTTTTTATTATAAATTATCAATATGCAAAATGTACGAATGGTAGTTGAGTATAATGGTGAGTTTTTTCATGGCTGGCAAGAACAACCTAATTTAAAGACTGTTTACTCTGAACTTAAACGCGCGCTTAAAATTGTTTTAAAGCAAGATATAAAAGGAATCATCGCATCAGGAAGGACTGATGCTGGGGTACATGCAAGAGCGCAAGTTGTTAATTTTCATATTGATAATTTAAATATGGATTTAAGAACACTAAGCTATGCTATAAGTAGCATAATGCGCTATGAATTATCAGTAAAATATATTGATTTTGCGCCACTAGAATTTCATGCGACAAAGGATAGTATAAAAAAACAATATTCATATCATATTTTAAATAGACCTAACCCTCCATGTATAGAAAAAGGGCTAGTGTGGCATATAGCAAAAAAACTTAATGTAGAAACTATGAAAAGTGAGGCTAAAAAACTAATAGGAGTTCATGATTTCTCTAGTTTTAGAGCAAGTGGTTGTACTGCTAAAAGTCCTATAAAAGAGATCTTTGATATTAATATTAATGAAATTGATGAAAAAATTATTATTTCAATTATTGGTTCAGGTTTTTTAAAGCAAATGGTCAGAAATATTGTAGGAACTCTTGTTCAAATTGGAAAGGGGCATCATAGAGATATTAATGAAATATTAGAAAAGAAAAACAGAATTTATGCAGGACCTACAGCACCTGCATATGGGCTATATATGGATTATGTTGAGTATCCTAATTTTTTAATTAAATAATTTTTTTCTTGTAAATAATAAAAACTTATCATATAGTGAAAATTAGCAATTTTTAAGATATGTTTTTTTATAAAATAAAGGTAAAAATGATAAATATTAATTATAAATATGTAAAATCGATAGGGGGCAATAAAGTCTGTATATTTAATAGTATTAGTGATTTTCAAAATTTTTCTTCTAAAACTCTTCTTATCTCAAACCTCCTTCTTCTCCTCCTCTAAGATCTATCTAACTAGATCAAATAAATCTTTTTAAATTTTTTTGAAATTTATTTATTTGTTTATAAATTTTTTTTGTGAAGTCTATATCTAGCACTATAAAAATAGTTAATTTGCGTTGTTAGTAAACAAATAAATAAAGATTATTTTGTGTATATAATAAAATTAATAAGGAAAATAATATGTTAGCTAATGATTTTTTTAACACTCGAGATTCTCATAGTGATAAAGAAGGTAATGTCGGTAAAGATAAACAAGGTAGTAAAAATGATAGTAAGGATAAAGGCAAGGTCGATAATAAAGAAATTAATAAAGAAAATAGTAGAGATGATAATAATAGTATTGAATTTATCAACTCAAAAATGCCAGATCCTAGAATCAAATATGATGATTATAGGCAATTTGAACCTAAGATGGATAAAATACTATGGCCTACAAGATATCTAGAACAAGCGCCTATTTGGTGTAGTGTGGATTTAAGAGATGGAAACCAAGCATTAAGAAAGCCAATGACTATTGAACAGAAGTTAGAGTTTTGGAATATGCTTATTAAAATTGGTTTTAAAGAAATTGAAATAGGATTTCCTGCAGCGTCAAAAGTTGAGTATGATTTTACGAGGTATTTAATCGAATATGATTTAATACCTGATGATGTAACGGTACAAGTTTTATCACAATGTAGAAAAGAGCAAATTGAAAAAACTATGGAATGTTTAAAAGGTGCCAAACGGGCTATCGTTCACCTTTATAATTCTACTTCAATTGTGCAAAGGGAAGATGTATTTCATTTTACTAAAGAACAAACAATTAATCTTGCCTTAACAGGAGTTAATGAATTAAAAAAATTAACTAATAAAACTGATACTAAAATAATATTTGAGTATTCACCTGAAAGTTTTACCGGAACTGAACCAGACTTTGCAATTGAGATATGCAACAAGGTTATCGAAGCTTGGGGACCGACAGAAGAAAATAAAATGATTATCAACCTACCTGCGACAGTCGAACGAACATTCCCAGATATATTTGCAAATCAAGTAGAATATTTTTCAACTAACGTTAAAAATAGAAATTGTATAATACTAAGCGTGCACCCACATAATGATATGGGTTGTGCAATAAGTGCTGGATATTTTGCACTTAAAGCAGGAGCTGATAGAGTTGAGGGGACACTTTTTGGGAATGGAGAAAGAACTGGAAATTTAGATATATATGTATTAGCAAGTGATTTAAGAGTGTTACGAATTTTGCCAAATTTAGATTTTTCAGATGCAAATTACATTAAAAATGTTTATGAAAAATCTACTGGAATGAAAATTAATCCAAGACATCCTTTCATAGGAAATTTAGTATTTATTGCTTTTTCAGGCTCTCATCAAGATGCTATAAACAAGTGTTTTAAAGCTAGTAAAGAAAGGAAGGATCAATGGAATAATGCATACCTATTAATAGATCCTTCAGATTACAATTTGGTTTATGAAGCTGTAGTTGTTAATAGTCAATCAGGAAAGGGGGGAATTTCTTTTAAAATTAATTCAATTCTAGGCTTTGATATGCCAAAAGAAGTACAAGCTGACTTTTCGCATATTGTGCAAGATGTATGCGAGGATATCGAAAAAAGAAATCAAACTTTATCAAATGAAGATTTGGTAAAATTGTTTTTTGATAAATATTTTAAAAAAAGTCCTAATTGTGATTTTTTAGACCTTCAAATAAAGTCAAAGGATGATGAGGTATATGTAAGCTATAAATTACATATTCCTGAAAAAGAATATAATTTGCATGGAAAAGGTGAAAATGAAATAAAAGCAGTTAAAGATTCATTTTTTGGTTATATAAAATTTCCTTATATAATTGATGTTATTAAAAACCACTCGATGAGTAATAATGATGGAGAAATGCAAATTGCTTCTTATGTAAAAATTACTAATGAAGAAACGGGTAAAATTTATTACGGAGTAGGGGTTGGAATTAATCATAAAATTGCAAATATAAATGCAGTTTTTTCTGCAATTAATAATATTGAACAATAATAATAGGAAAATGGGCTTTGCATCCATTAGAATAGTATGGAGGCAATGTGTTTTCAAACGGTGTTATTTTATATTTAACCCGATAGGTGAAAATGCTCTAAAATACGCCTGTAAAAATAATGTAAATCAAATTATAGCAATTATAGTTAGTATGATAATAGAAAGTTTAGTTGAAAAAGATACATCTTAGGAGGGTGCTTAGGAAATATTATTATTAAAGTTTTAAGTGATAACATAATAAATCTTATTAAAAGAAAAAAAGGATAAAGAAGTTTTTTAAGATTTATTAATTAATAATTTATAAAAGTTAATAAAGAATTACTTATATATGAAATTTGATTTTATTTTTATATTAGTAAATCTTTAAAAATAAATTGTTGTTAAATAAGATATTATTAAATAAAAATAATTATTCTTATAAAATGTAAGATAGTTTTATAGTATTTTCAAAAAGCTTCTAACGTTAATTTAAACGCATAATTACATAAATTTTTTTGTTAAAATGCTTAAAAATCATGATAAATTTTTGATAAATAATCTATAAATTAGGTAAGAAAAAGCCCCTTAATATCAGAGATTAGAATTCTACTTCTAATCTCTGTTGCCTTATTTTATACTTAGTGAAGAAGAGCTTGATAACGAAGAATAGAAATAAAATTTTAAAGAACCTTTGAAATATATGATTCCTTGTAAAATTTATAAAGTGAATCGAGTAACTTAACATCCTCCCTATTTTCTTTCTTTTCTATTTTTAGATCTTTTATTCTATCTATTAATTCTTTATAACTTTTATGAAAATCATTGTTATCGAGACTATCAAAATTTGAAAATTTATTTAATAGTAATTTATTCTTTCCTCCATAACGATATTCAGAATACATATTAAGGAACTTAATTTTGTCTTCATTTTGCTTGTTATTAAAATCAATACTATCCCAATCAATATTTTTAAGCTTCCATCTTGATAAAACGATGTTTAAATTCTTTGATCTATTTTCTTTTGAAATACAATTATCATTTTCCCAAATAATTTTATGAAGATTATCTAATGAATTAAAATCAAGTCTATAAATATCCTGTTCAATATCACAAACAGAAATATCAAAGTAATTTTTAAGATTAATATCTTTTAAATCATCTAGTGCCTTTAATGCTAAATTATTATATTTATCATCAATTATAATTTCTTTTTGTTGATTAATATTTGGCTTATAAAGAGAAGAAGCTGCAAAGCTATACCAAGAGATTACTTTTTTCTTAGCTTTTAAGTCCCCTATTTGAATTTCATTATTTTCGATTTTTTTTAAATAATTTTCGTATTTTTCTAAATCTACCCAAAGAGAATATTTATCAGAAAAATCCAAAAGAACATAAATTCTATTTTCATAAATTTTAGCATTACTTAAATCATATTGTGGAAAAATCGGGGTAAAAATTTTTTTAGTGTTTTTATATTCTATATGTTCTGAATATGTTAACTCATAACCCTCATAATCTCTTATATCTGCATTAAAAACTTCTTGTAACTTTTTTGCTAAATTTATAGTTAAAATAACGTCATTTCTTGATTCATGTGTTTGTTTACCTAAAAGGACATTATAGTTTTGACATGTTGTTTCTAGTGTAAGTGATAGTTTGTTTTTTTCTTTACTATTATCATCTTTTACATCACATTTTGAGGTTCTTATAAAATCTGTTCTTACACATGAAAGTTTTCTTACTAAATGAAGTAAATCTCTATAAATAATTTTTCCTCTAAAATATGGAGATAGGCCATTTCTAATCATTGAAGTTCTAAGGTACGGAACATCAAATTTTAAGGAGTTATATCCTATTAAAATTATCTTTTCACCTTTATTTTTTCCTATCATTTTTGTAAAGAAATCGAAGATCTTTTTCATAGATAGTGTTTCATTTAAATAGTTGTGTTTTTGATGTTCAATTACATCAATCCTGTTTGCTAAGATTGCATCAGCTACTGGTAATTCAAGTGGAGAAATTTTTACACTATCTGAACATTCATCTATAATTTCAAACTTGTCATCAGTTGCTATAAAACTATAATTTAATATTTGCCCTATAGGCTCTGTTGTGCTTGTTTCAAGGTCAAAAAAAATCGAAATCATTATTTCTAACTTCTTAAAATATGTTTAAAATATATATAGATATTATCAATATATAAGGAATACGTCAAAATGAGTATTTATGATTTTAAAGAACAAATAGATAGGTATTTTCATGGTAAGGAAGGCTATAATTGCGCGCAGACTGTACTTAGTATTCTAAAAGATTCATGTGACATAAGCAATATTACTAACGAAGAAATTATTAATGCGAAATCTTTTGGTGGAGGACGAGCCCCTAATGGTTACTGCGGAGCATTATATGGGGTACTTTTAGCATCAGATGATGATAATAAAAGTAAGCAAATTTTAAATGATTTTAAAAAAGAAATCGAAAACCTTACTTGCCGTGAGATTAAGCAAGTTAATAAAAAATCATGTAAAGAATGTATCTTAGCGGCTCTTAATAGTTTCTTAAATAATAATTAATTAAATTTTAAAAGGACATATTTTGTGAAATTTAGTATTTCATCTTATAAATCATCAATTATATTAATTTTATCTATAATAATAGGTGGTATTATTGGCGTTTTTTTTAAAGACTTAGCGATAATAATAAAACCTCTTGGAGATTTGTTCTTAAATCTTTTATTTACGACCCTTCCGCTTCTTATATTTTTCTCTATTACATCTTCTTTTATATTTATAGACAAGATGTCAAGATTAAATGATATATTAAAGTACAGTCTAATTGTGTTTATTTTCACTGCATTATTTTCATCGTTTATTGCTGTTATAAGTATTATTATTTATAATCCTATAAAAGGTTTAAGTTTAGAGAGTTTTAAAAATTTAGAAATAAATTCTGAAAATATTATCACAAACCCTCATTCTTCTTTTTCTTTAGCTAGTATACTAGAAAAAATACCTAATATTTTTACTACTAATGATTTTTATCAAATTCTTTCAATGAATAATATTTTACCATTAATTGTTTTTTCAATATTGTTTGGTGTTTGCCTTTTAAAATGTAACGAAAAGTATGTTGATAAATGTCAAACTTTTAATAAATTTATAGATGAAGGCAATAGATTAACACTTGAGTTTATAAACTTGATTATGAAATTTGCGCCTATCGGTCTTGGCGCTTATTTTGCAAATGTAGTTTTGAAAACAGGGACTCAAATTTTTGAAGGTTACTTAAAGATTTTTGTATTATATATTATTGTAGCATTTGTTACTTATTTTGTAATTTTTACTATTTATTCTTATCTTGCTGGTGGAATTGGGGGAATAAAACTTTTTTGGCAAAATGTACTACCTCCTAGTATTATGGCGCTTTCTTCTTGCTCATCTGTCGCTTCACTCCCAACAAATATTAACGCAACTAAAAAAATGAAAGTTCCACAAGATGTATTAAATATTAGTCTTCCTCTTGGTGTTAATGTTCATAAAGATGGATCTGTTATAGGAAATGTGTTTAAAATTGCATTTTTATTTACTTTACTTGGACAAGATTTTAATTCTATTTATTCAATCTTACTTATAGTTTCTGTTGCAACAATTTCTAGTATTGTAGTTGGTGCGATTCCTAGTGGTGGAGTTATGGGAGAAATCGCAATACTTAGCTTATTTTCAATGCCTCAAGAGCTTTTGCCGTTAATTTTAGTAATTAGCACAATTATTGACGCTCCGGCAACTCTACTTAATTCAGTTGGAAACACTTGCTCAAGTATGATGGTAGCAAGGCTAGTTGATGGTAAAAATTGGTATAAAAGGTAATATTATGAGTTAATTATCATAAAATTACCTTTTACTATGAAAAATCACTTGTCTGTTTCTTTACTCATAATTTCATTATTAAGAGTATCGACTTTGTTATTTTGGTTATCTTCATCTTTTTTTATCTTGTAAACCAAGTATCTTGTGCTTTTACCTCGTTTTACTAAGATAAGGAAAGGTTTATCTTCTTTAAGAGTTGAAGTTATTTCTTTAACGTCATTTAAGGTTACAATTTTCTTTCCTGCAATTTCCTTTATTAAATCGCCTCTTTGGATTCCTGATTCTAGATATACTTCATCTTCTTTAAGATCAGTAATTAAAACCCCTTCACCGTTATCTTCAATTTGAAGAATATCTACAAGCTTTTTATTAACTTCTTTTAGTAAAAGACCTAAAATGTATTCTTCATTTTTATTTTTGTTTTCCTTATCATCTTTTTCAAGTTTTTCAAAATCAAATTTATCTATTTTAGCTTGAAGTGTAATTTCTTCGCCTTTTCTTATAAGAGTGAGTGGATAAGTGCCACCTAGCGGCGCTTCAGATACTCTTAAAGAAAGTTCACCAAAATCATTAATTTCATAATTATTAAAATTAATAATTACGTCCCCTGATTTGATACCAATTTTTTCAGCGACAGAATCTTTTAATACGTCAGCTATTAGCGCCCCTCTAATTTTTGATAAATTTAATGCTTCTTTTACGTCTTCATCTACTTGTTGAATAATTACTCCTAGAGCTCCCCTTTCAACTTTTCCACGTTCTTTTAGTTGGCTAATAATCTTTTTAACTTGGTTTATAGGAGTCGAAAATCCAATACCAATATTAAAGCCAGATCCTCCAAATCTTGATGGACTAAATATCGCAGTATTTACGCCTATTACTTGGCCTTTTTGATTTAAAAGAGGCCCACCACTGCTTCCAGGGTTTATTGAGGCATCTGTTTGGATATAATTTGCAAATGGTGAAACTTGGTTTCCTTGAACTTGTCTTGATACTGCAGAAACAATACCTGCGGTAACTGTTTGCCCAAGCTGGAATTGGTTACCTATTGCTATTACCCACTGCCCTACTTGAAGCTCATCAGAATTTCCAAGGTATAAGAAGTTAAAATCTTTTCTATCAGAGTCAATTTTTAGTAATGCAATGTCTATTTGAGGGTCTTGACCAAGAAGTATAGCTCTATAAGGTGTTAAGTCCCCATCAAATCGTAAAACTATGTCTTTTACGGAGTCGATTACGTGATTATTGGTAAGAACATATCCATCAGGGCTTATAATGAATCCTGAGCCAAGAGATGCCCCCTTAACTTCAGTTTCTTTATCTTTTGCTCCTTTTTTAATAAGTTTTCCAGAAATATTAACCACAGCATTTTCAGCGATTTTGGCTAATTTACTAAAATCTTGTTTTTTTCTAATTTTTTTATTATTTTTTATAAAATTTTGATTGATTCCTTCTTGATAAATCTCCTGTGCTTTAGCGCTATTTATAGTTAAGTCCTTAGAATCAATGATATTTACTAAAAGCAATAAAGAAATAAAAAAATTATATACG
>CAKMMH010000017.1 GCA_927798255.1 uncultured bacterium
GTAAGCCAATACTCGCTGTACTTAAAAAAATTGGCGATGCATCGGAAAATGCTGCGTTATTTGAGGGAGACAAAATGCTCACCGTACGAAAGTACGCTTCCGCTTTTGTCCCCTCAAATGCCTTACATTTTCCGCGCCTCGCCAATTTTTTTAGTGAGGGACCTTTTTTACTTTATTCCTAAGGAGTATCAAAAATCTAAAAAATTGTTTTCAGATATCAGATAGCGGATAGCTGAATGCAGATTGCCAGGAGCTGATGTCAGATACCAGATACCTGACCTCAGAACCCCATTGCCAGTTTCCCCAACTTTTATTCTTCTTCTATTTCTTCTTCGCTTATTAAAACGCCTCTTACTAATTTTGAATGAATGTCTGGAAGAAGACTGGTAGGGCGTCCCCATGTAGTGATATTTAAATTCTCCTCTGCACGCGTGATTGCAATATATAAAAGATTTCTAGAAATTTCATCATTTGGATAGGATTTCGTTGTAGGATTCCATATTACAACGTTACAAAACTCTAATCCCTTAATTTCCGAAACTTCAGTAACAATAATTCCTTCAGCAAATGAAAAATTATCTTTATCACCAATTCTTATAATAGATCCAAATGTTGGCTCTAAAAGTGAAAACGCATATTTTGCCTCTTTCAAATCTCTACAAATAACACACGTAGTTGCTGACGGATATCTTTGAACTGCTTGAAGTAGCCAATTAATGATTGCTTTTAATCCTTTTTGTTCTCTAAAGGCTTTAAACCAAATAGGCACTCTCCCAAGACGTCCTTCTTTAACTATATTTCTCTTTTGAACAAAATCAGCAAGCTTCATAATAGGAAGCGTTGAACGATGACTTACAGTCAAACTAATATATCTAGACATCGAATCTCTAAAATTCCATTCTTTTTTTAGCGTATCCCAACCTGGAAATACAGATGATTCATTTATACTTTGAGCCGTATCTCCAACTAGTGTTAAATCATTTGTTGATTCTACGCCTCCTATAATACATGCTAAAGAAACCGCACTAAAATCCTGTATTTCATCTACTACAATATGCTTATATTTTCCTACAAATCCTGATTTTAAATAAACGCCACTTGTCTTAATTTCAATTATTCTTAGAATTAATGGAATATCAACATAATCTATTTGAGAATTTAAAAAATTCTGCTTAGAGCGCTCGTAGGCTTGCAGTATTATTTCTTTTGATAACATTTTAGTATTATCTCTTTGAATAATACTTTCTGAATTAGATAATATATTTAAAATTTCTTCTAGAGGCTCTTTTATATCTTCGTTTTGAGATTTTTTCTTTAAAAGATAACTTTCAAGTGCTTTTAAAATTGCCATCGAACTTTTAACGCGCGATATAGAATGAGGACATTGAGTAGGGGCTATATTTAATGCAGTTTTTCCTGTATGTTCTTGCTTTGAACAAATATTTGGAAGAACATTTTTTATAGATTCTGTAGCCCATTCATTAAAAGTGAGTATCCTTACATCATGGACTTCCATAGAAGGAAGCGTCTCAAGAATAAAAGATTTTAATGAATTATGAAGTACGACAACAATAACCTCATCTTTCTTTAAATCGGAATTATCCTCATGTAAAAGCCAGGCAAGCCTATGAAGCGCAACGGTAGTTTTTCCAGACCCAGCAACACCTTGAATAAGTACTGCTGTTTTAGCATCTTCTGTTATCATCTGAAATTGCTCTGGAGTAATTAATGAAATAACATTTGGAAGATAGCTTTTTGAACCTTGCTCATAACTTCTATATGAGCCACTCATCTCAGACCAAACGCCATCTTTTTTTATAAAATTTCCTTTTGAGCTAGATATTCTTGTTAGAACTGAATTTTCAATTTCTAATTTATTTTTAAGCGTTACGATACCTTGTCTTTCTTTTCCTTGAATAACCTCAAAAAACTCTTCACCTTCTTTATATTCATAGTATAATTTTGAAATTGGTGCTTTTCTCCAGTCGATAATTCTACAGTCAGTGTTGCCATAAAATCCTAATTTATATTCAACTTTTGATTTTTTACCGTTAATTTCTTCCTCTAATTCAAATCTTGCAAAATATGGTTTCTCATATTGCTTAGTAAGAATATCAATTTGTTCTAATTTTTTAGCAACAAGACTATGAGATACGCTCTCATCAGATGCAAGGAGTTGCTTATCTTCATCAGTTTTTGCATTTACAAGCTCTTTTGTAAGCTCAGTCGCACGCTTTTGTTCATTCTCTAATCTTTCACTAAAATTTTTATTGCTGTCGTGAATAGTAGTTAGCACATCTTCTAAGATGTTTTCTTCGGTTTCAATGATGTTTTTTTCATAGTCTTTTAGAGTCATGTTGTCTGCTAACCTTAAGTTTTTAATTTTAACCTTTAATTTATTTTAAAATCAAGTAAAATAGTTTAAAAAGTTTAATAAAAATTATTAATTAACTTTTGGCTATGTTTAGAAGTTTTTCAAGTTTTTATAAAGTGTTATTTTATGAAAAAATTTATAATTTATGTAGCAGTAAATTTTTTGTTTCTAGTTATATATGTACCGATGTATATTAACATACCAAGCTTACCAGTTGGATATAAAGCTTATGTGTATTGTAATGAGGATAATTGCAACCAAGGTTATATTCTTAATGTTGAAAATAGCACAAATGATGAAAAATCTCAAAAAGTTGAAGCTAGATTTTTAGATGAAAAAGATAAAATTGTATTCACACGTTTATTAAAAGAACTTGAGTATGATAACAAAAATATTTCTTACATTTTTTCTTGTGATAAGAATTGCTTTGAAAATGAAATTAAAGCAAGAGATGTGAAAAATGATCTTAAGTTTAAAAAACTTCCAAGAGAAATACCAAGTGAAGATACTAGTGTAAAAATTGTAGATAAGAAAAAAACTAACGATAAAAAAGAAGAAAAAAAGAAAGAAAAAGAAGATGAGATTGCGCTATGTGATATAGATATTGTTGCAAGTAAGAAAACAATTAACACATTTGAATATTTCTTTAGATATATCCTTTATAAGCTAGCTTAATAGCTTTTAGTCAGCTTAACTTTTTTTAATAAAATATTCACCTACAGCTGATGCTAGTACAGTACCATTTAGCATAATTTTAGAGCTAGCTATAACACTTCTTGAGCGCTTTTCAATTACTTGTCCTTCTAAGTACAAGTCGGTATCAATAGGTACAGGTTTCTTAAATTTAGTGTTGAGGGTCATTGTGACAGTTATTATGTCTTGTGACATAATAGCGTAAAATCCCGCTTCATCAAGTAGTGCGCAAGTTATTCCTCCATGAACTATCCCATTATAACCATTAAACATTTTAGAAACTTTTACAAAGGCATAGGACATTTGTTTTTCTTTATCCATATTAAATTTTAGCTTAAGTCCATGTTCATTATTTTTACCACATAATATGCAAGAATCATCGTTTTGTATGTCCATATACGTCTTTCCTATAGTTTTTTTTAGAATTTTTACATTAAGAATAATTTATAATATAATACTAAATACTGATAATGTATAGAAAAATAGAAAAATTTAATTAAATGCAAGGTGTAAATGAGTGAATTAGAAGATTTATATCAAGATATAATTGTTGATCATTTTCAAAATCCTAGATGCTTTGGTTGTATGAAAGATAAGGACGCTGGGGCTAAACTTTTTAATCCTCTTTGTGGTGATCAGATTGATTTATGTGTAAAAATAGAAGACGATAAAATCAAGAAAATTGTTTTTTCTGGAAAAGGATGCTCTATTAGTCAAGCGGCTGCTTCAATGATGTGTGAGCTTTTAGAAGGAAAGAGTATAAGTGAAGCAAAAGAGCTTTTTGAGCTTTATCAAAAAATGTTAAAAGGTGAAAAACAAGATGATGAGTTAAACGAGTTAGGGGATTTAGTCGCACTTTCTGGCGTTAGAAAATTTTCTGCAAGAATAAAATGTGCCATGTTAGGTTGGGAAGCAGTGCAAAAAGCGTTAAATGATTATTTACAAGGACATTACAAGACTCCTGATTGCCAAAAGTGTGAAAAAGATTGTATTTCTAAAGAAAGTAATACACATAATTGCTGTCATATAAGTTATGAAAAATAATTTATTAAAATCAATAGCTCAGAAAATATTTCAAGTTATAAATTCAAATATAGTGCTAATAGCATTACTTATATATTTTTATATCTTATGTGTTGATTTAAGATTTATAACAGGTGATGAAGGGTATTTTGCATATGCTAGTAAGGCAATATTAGATGGCAAAGTTCCTTATAAAGATTTCTTTTTTCCTCAAGCATTTTTACACCCTTATTTTTTAGCTTCTTTTAATTACGTCATAGGTGAATCATGGCAAGCTTTTAGATTATTTTCAGCCATCATCGCAACAGGTATAGGAGCTTTGCTTTTTGATATAATTAGGAAAAAATCAAACACTTTTAATGCAGCCTTAGGAGTTATTATATATATAACATCTGATTTAGTTATAGGATATTTTACTATTATAAAAAATTACTCACTTTCTGTATTTTTTATGCTTTTAGCTTTAAGAGTATATGAAAGTAAATTTAGATATAAATTTTTTATTATTGGATTTTTGTTATCAATTGTATTTCAAATAAGAAGTTATTTTGTAGTTTGTGAGTTAGTATTTATTGCTTTTATATTCTTATGTAATAGTAAAAAGTTAAGTAAGAGCAATTTTTATATGTTACTCCTTGGTAATTTTATAGGGATTTTGCCATCTCTATACATGTTATTTTCATACTTTGATGAATTTATATTTAATAATTTAACATATCATTCACTTAGGAATAGGGCAGGTCTAATAACAGGATTCCATCAAAAGTTTAATACATTTTGTTCATTTTTCCATGGAGTGAAAAATACAGGTGATATTAGCATTCAATTTATACTCCTATTTTGTATGATGTTTATAAAGAAATTTGATTTAAAAAATATTTATTTCTACCTAACTTGTATATTGTTTATAATTTCTTTTTTACCGACGCCAGTTTTTTCACAATATTTTTCAGTTGTTGTTCCTTTTTTGATTATATATTTATTTACAAATAATGAGAGCTATTTAAATAAACAAGTATATAAGTTTTTAACAAATATTATACTTGCGATTTATATAATTAATTTTTTTGTAGAAGTTCAAAGATACGCGTTTAATGGCATAAATGTTTCTGGTATTTACATAAGAAAAAATCCAACGCTATGGCGTCCTAAGAATTTAGATGCGCAAATAGAAAATATTGCATCACGTTTATATTTTAAAGAGGGAAAAGGAAGCTTGAAGGTTTTTTCATCATGGCCTGGATATTTAATTGGAATGAAAGCAAAAAGTGTTAAAGGGCTTGAAAACCATTTTGCAAGAAACATTGCGCATAAATTATCAAAAGAAGATTTGATTAAGTATAAAGTTTACTATTCAGAAAATGATTTATCTAATTTAATAAGCAACAAAAATTATAAGTATTTAATTCTTGGTTTTAGAGATAAAAAGCGCAATTGGCAACGTCTTGCAAGAAAGAGCGGATATAAATATACAAATTATAAGATAATAAAGTTTTTGTATTAGTTCGAGTGAATTTGATTATAAGTAACAAGAAGCGGGTGAGGAGTAAGGTGGTATCGAAGTCAGATAATCTTTTGAAGCTGATTACTGATAACTGATGCTGAATGCAATATTTTAATTTGCCTTTTTATATAACACAAAATGCTTAATTTTACTTAATATGTAAGTATAAATTTTATCTGCTGAAAAATTACAAAATTCGTATTGTTCTTTTTGTGTTCCATGAGGAATAAATATGTCTTGAATACCAAATCTTTTTATAGATACTTGTAAATTATTTTCTGAGATTAATTCTAAAACTGCACTTCCAAATCCGCCAATTAAACTTGAATCTTCAACTGTGCAAATTATTTCATGATTTTTAATTTCTTTAATTAATAAATTGCTATCAAGAGGCTTTGCAAATCTTGCATCAATAATGCTAGGAAAAATACCTGTTTCTTCATAAATTTTATCGCAAGCTTCTTTTACTATGCTATATACGCTTCCATAAGATATAATTAAAACTTTTTCACCTCTTTGTGTAATTTGACCTTTACCAATAGGGATAAATGTAAAATCATCATCTAATTTTATTCCTTCTGCATCTCCTCTTTTATAACGAATTGCAGTAGGTTTCCCATATTTTGTCGCAGAGTAAACCATATTTTGAAGTTCATTTTCATCTCTTGGTGCCATTAAAATCATATTAGGGATAAAGCGCATATAAGATATATCAAAAGCTCCTTGGTGTGTTTCACCATCTGCTCCAACGCATCCTGCTCTATCTAAGGCAAAAATAACGGGAAGATTTTGAAGTGCAATATCGTGGACAATTTGGTCAAAAGCACGTTGTAAAAATGTTGAGTAAATTGTAACAATTGGAATTTTACCCTCTGTTGCAAGCCCTCCAGCGAAAGTTACTGCGTGTTCTTCACAAATTCCTACATCATATACATTTTCTGGATAATTTTCCTTTACCTTATTAAGCCCTGTACCTGTTAACATAGCAGCTGTTATTGCAACTACATTTTTATTATTTTTTATAAGTTTATTTACAGTGTTTGCAAAAATCTCTGTGTAAGTTGGAATAAGTTTCTCTTTTATATTTCTTGCCTTGCCATTTGCTGGAAAAAATGGGGGACATGCGTGCCATTTTGTAGGATTTTTCTCGGCTTCTTTAAATCCTTTTCCTTTAATGGTTTTTACATGTAAGAGAACAGGTTTGTCTTGAGTTTTTGCAATTTTAAAAGCCATTAGAAGTTTTTGAATGTCATGCCCATCAACTGGACCAATATACCTAAATCCAAAACTTTCAAAAAGCATCGCTGGGCTTGAAATTATACCTTTACATGAAGTTTCAATCCTATCAAAAATTTTATAAAGAATTTCTGGAATATATCCTTTATGATAAAGTTTTTTAATTTTGGCTCTTAATTTTGTAGGAATACTAGAAACACTTCCTCTATTTAATACCCATTTTAGTGCACCTACATTTTCCGAAATTGCCATTTCATTATCATTTAAAACGACAATTAAATTATCTAGTTTTAATGCCCCAGCATTATTTAGTGCTTCAAAACACATACCAGAAGATATTGAGGCGTCACCTATAATCGGAATTACACTATAAGGTTTGTCGTCTTTTTTAAGGCTTTCTGCGATGCCAACAGCGGCAGAAATACTATTTCCCGCGTGGCCACTTCCAAAGGTATCATACTCACTTTCATCTCTTTTTAAGTAACCACTAATATGTCCTTTTCTTCTTATGTTAGCAATATCGTGTTTTCTTCCTGTTAAGAGTTTATGAATATATCCTTGATGCCCTACATCCCAAATTAATTTATCGTTTGGTGTATCAAAAAAATAGTGAAGTGCAACAGTTAACTCTGTAACCCCAAGGCTTGATGCAAAGTGACCTCCACAAAGTGAGATTTTATTTATGATTTCTTCTCTAAGTTCTTGTGATAATTCTTTAAGTTCATCTATATTAAAATTTTTGATATCACTTGGGAAATTTACGAAATCTAGTATATGTTTTTTACTATCATTATTTAATGTCATATATAAATTAGCAATTTTAAATGATTATTTATAAAAAATCAAAAGTTTATGATGAAATGAGAAAATAATAAAGGGAATAAATATAGATATGTAAGGAGGATAACATGATAATTAACCAACTCATTATTTTAAAATAATGAATTGGTTAATATATTTAATTACTTAGTGTATGCAGAAAAATGAACACGTCTGTTTTTTGCATAAGCAGCTTCAGTTTGAGCGTTATCTAAAGGAACTTCCTCGCCATAGCTAATAGTTGTTAATCTATTAGGTGCAATTCCATACATAATTAAAGCTTCATAAATAGAATTTGCTCTTTTTTCACCAAGAGCCATATTATATTCAGCTGTTCCTCTTTCGTCACAGTGTCCTTCAAGTTGAACATAAATATTTGGATTAGTTTTTAAAATTTCAATGTTATAATCTAAATCTTGTCTAGATTCATCTGAAATTTTTGAAGAATCATAACCAAATCTTAAATCTCTAAAAAGATTGTCTCCCTCTGCAGAAGGAACTGAACCATCACCAAAACGATTAGCAAACTTGCTATTTAATTCTTGTTCTGAAATTGAATCAATTCTATTTCCACCCATACCATCGTCTGAATCGGAACCTGAACCAAATATAGAACAACCAGTTAAATTGAAACTTAAAGCTAAAAATATAGCTAAAACATAAAATTTTTTCATCTTCTAACGCTCCTAAAACTTATAAAAAGATACTATTTTAATTATATTATATCTTTAATTCTTTAAGGACAAGAAGTAATATATGTAAAATATTATTTTTTTACGGAGCATGTAGCTTATGGGCAATGAATCACTAAAAAATAGAAACATTATTTTAAATACTGCTAAAGATACTTTTAAAGCAAATAAAGATGCTTTCATACATGAGTATATGGAGGCTTTAAAAATTCCGAGCATTAGTCTTGATTCAAATTATAATGCACAGAGTGATAGATGCGCTAAGTTTTTTAACGAATGGTTATTAAAAATTGGTTTAGAAAGTAAAATTATTACAACAAATGGAAATAGTATTGTTTATGGTAAATATAAAGTCTCAGATGATGCTCCAACTGTTCTAATTTATGGCCACTATGATGTACAACCAGTAATTGAAAAAAATTGGGACACGCCGCCTTTTACTCCTACACTTAAAGGAGAACGCGTATATGCAAGGGGAGCGCATGATGATAAGGGGCAAATTTGCTATGTAATTTGCGCAATTAAAAGTTTAATTGAGTCTAAAAATATAGGATTTAATATTAAATTTGTGATTGATGGTGAGGAAGAGTGTGGAAGTCAAAACACAACTGAGCTTCTTTTATCAATGAAAAAAGAACTTGAGTGTGATTATTTGTATGTTTGCGATAGTGAAAGTACAAGTAAAGATTTAGCAACTATAATTTTAGGACTAAGAGGAATTTGTGCTTTTGAAATAACTCTTAAAGGTGCAAACACTGGTGTTCACTCTGGGACATTTGGGGGAATGCTAAGCAATCCAGCGGTAGAATTATGTAAACTTATTTCATCTCTTTATGATAAAGAGGGAAAAATTACCGTAAAAGGATTTTATGATAATGTTAAAGATTTAAGTGAAATTCCTGTAAATGATATCGCTCCATTTGATGAAGATGAAATTTTTAAAATTACAGGTGTAAAACCAACAGGGGGAGAGCAATATATAAAAAATGGAAACGTAAGGGCCGGAGCTAGACCTACAATTGATGTTCTTTATATGACATCAGGGCCTAAAAATGAAGAGGATATTTCAAACTCAATTCCTCCTTTTGCAAAAGCTAGAGTTTCGGTAAGACTTGTTGATAAACAAGACCCAGAAGAAATCGTAAATCTTATTAAAGCTCATTTAGAAAGAGAACATAAAACGGGGTTAAAACTTGAAGTTAAGAGAGTAGAGGATGGTGCTGTTGCTTTAAGTATTCCAAGAGATGGTAAAGCTATAAATAGAGCCAAAAATGTTATTAAAGAAATTTACAGTGGTAATTTTAATTTTAGTTATGAGGGAGGTTCAATACCTATTGTTTCAGACTTATCAAAATTTTCAAAACATGAGCCAGTTCTTGTTGGCTTTGGTTTAAAAGAAGATAATATTCATGCAGACAATGAATCGTTTTCTCTTACTCAATTTGAAAATGGATTTTATTTTGCGTATTTATTTCTTTCAAAAGAATTGGCATTTAATGAATAATAATTGGTAGCTTTTTAATGCAAAGTTTTGTAAATAATAAAATAAGGCCCTTGGCTGATTTCTTACGCCCTGAAAGCTTTGAAAAGATGAAGGGGCTTTCAAACATCGACCCAGAGCTTTTAAAAATTTTAATGAGCAAAGAAGGAAGCCTTCCTTCTCTTATTTTATGGGGCCCGCCAGGATGCGGAAAAACTACTCTTGCGCGCATTATTGGAAACACATTTAATTGCTCATTTGTGCCTTTTTCTGCGGTTCTTGGAGGCGTAAAAGAAATAAGAGAAATTGTAGATAGAGCAAAAAATTATAACGGTCTTACAATTTTATTTATCGATGAAATTCACCGTTTTAATAAATCTCAGCAAGATGCACTTTTACCTCATGTAGAAGACGGGACGATTGCACTTATTGGTGCTACTACTGAAAACCCTTCTTTTAGCGTTAATTCTGCGCTTTTATCAAGATGTAGAGTTATAAAATTAGAAGCCTTAAGTGAAGATGAATTAATAGAAATTTTAGATAATGCTCTTGAATATTTAAAAATAACACTAGATGACGAGTCTAAGAAATTATTTGCATCTTCATCTTTAGGAGATGCTAGAAAGCTTTTAAATCTTATAGAATCTTTTAGTAAAACAAAAAAAAATTCACTAGATGATGTAAAAAGTTTTTTAAAAAATGCAATTAGTTTTATATACGATAAACAAGGAGATGAACATTACAACTTAATTTCTGCCTTTATTAAAAGTTTAAGAGGCTCTTCTCCATCTGGCGCTCTTTACTGGGGATTTCGGATATTAGAATCAGGGGAAGATCCGAGATTTTTAATTAGAAGAATGATAGTGTTTTCTTCTGAAGATATAGGAAATGCTGACCCAAGAGCTTTAGAAATTTCAGTTGCAACTTTGACTGCATTTGAAAAAATAGGAATGCCAGAAGCAAGAGAAGTAATTGCACACTGTATTACTTATTTAGCTTCTGCTCCAAAATCAAATAGAAGTTACCTTGCGATGCATAAAGCAATAGACGCTGTTAAAAAATATCCAAACGAAAAAGTTCCTCTTCATCTTGTGAATGCTCCTACAAAACTTATGAAAGAGCTAGGATACTCAAAAGGCTATAATTATCCTCACGATTTTCCTAAAGGCTACGTTCCTGATGAGCAATATCTTCCTGATAGGCTTAAAAATGAAGAGTTTTATGAACCGTCGAATAGGGGGTATGAGAAGACTATTAGGGAACGCTTCTTATGGCTCAAGGAGGAAAAATGAGAGATGCATCAAAAACTACTACGTTATTTAAAAAATATCGTACTCGCTGTACTATTAGTACAGCTCCGTGCGCTCTTTTTAAAATGCCTTGTATTTTTTGCGCCTCTCTCATTTTTCCAAAGCGGATTTAAGAAAAATTATAATACTTGAAAGATGCATCAAAAACTACTTTAGTTATTTTAAAAATATCGTACTTGCTGTACTAATAGTTACAGCTCCGTGCACTTTTTTAAAATGCCTAATTTTCTTAGCGTTTAGTTTATTTTTCGAGATTTTTCTAGTTAAATTTTTGCTATTAGATGCCTTTTTACTTGTTGTTTTTAAGGCTTCAATTAATGTGGTAATTGCAAAAAAAATTCAAAAATATCAATTAAATAAATTAAATATCATAAATTTTAGATCCAATTTGGTATTTTGTGTAAAAAATTTTTGTTTTTTTTCAAAATTTAATGTCACAAATTTGTTGATAGTATACATAACATTTAGGAGTAGAAGACAAGATTCAAAAAAGGTAAGATGAATAATTTTTATTTATTACTTTTATCTCAAAATCTCCTTATAAGATTAAGTTGGCGCTGTAAAATACGACCGTAATATACATTTTTTAAGTGTATATTACGGTCGTATTTTACAGCAAAGGTTATTCCTTTGCATAGTCCTTCTCAATTAATAAGGAGATGAAAATGACAAGAAAAGAGCTCAAAGCGGTGTACGAAAAGTTCGAAAATGAGAATCCCGAGTTTAAGGGAATCTCCCAGGAAGCGTTCGGCGACGCTCCCTGGGAGGGCTACGTCTCGCTCGACGAGCTCAAGGAACGTCGCCTGCGCCGCCGCGAACGCAAGAATCGCAAAAGGCGTTGATTCCAAGCTGAGCCTAAGGCTCTGCTTGGATAAAAAAATGCGCTAGCTAGATCAGATTTCGTTGCAACGTTTCTGAATTTAATGCTAGCCATTTTCGTTTTCTTGTGTTTTCGTGCGCGGAAATATGCTTTGTTTTCGCGCATGAAGAAAAGAGAGAAAGTAAGGTTTACCCTAAAGGTTTTTAATCTTGTCTTCTCTCTCTTTTCTTAAATTCTAAACTCCTACATATAAAATAAAATCTTTTTAAATATATAGTTAGTTTATCTTAATATATTGATTTAATAGAAAAATGCCGTCATAAACTTATAGCCTTTGATTGCATTAAAATGATATGAGCTTAATTAATTTGTATATCGTATAGACTTAAATCATATTTATTGTAAATATTCTTGCCATATTAATAGCATAAGTAGTAAAATATGAATAATTGTATACTAATGTTAGTATACTTGTTACCAATTTAATTTGTTTAATATATTTTTATGTGGAGTTTGATATGGAAAGTAAAGAAATTGAGCTTAGAACTCTTCGCCATTCTTCAGAACATGTGTTAGCAGAAGCTATTTTGAAGCTTTACCCTAACACCAAAATGGCTATGGGTCCTGCAACCGATGAGGGCTTTTCTGGAGATTTTGAGTTTGATGAAAATACTACCATAAGCTTAGATGATTTGCCTAAAATCGAAAAAGAAATGAGAAAAATCATCGAAAGTAAGGCAAAAATTACAAGAAAAGAAGTTTCTATAGCGGAAGCTAGAAAATTATTTGAAGGTAACGAATATAAACAGGACTGGATAAATGAAATCGAAAAAAGAGGCGAGAAGGTAACTGTATATTATACAGGCGATAGTTTTGTAGATCTTTGCGCAGGACCTCATGTTGATAACACGGGTGAAATTAAAGCTTTTAAATTAACTTCTGTTGCAGGGGCTTATTGGCATGGAGACTCTAATAATAAAATGCTTACTCGTATTTATGGAACATCTTTTTTTACAAAAGAAGAACTTGATGAGCATTTTAAAATGCTAGAAGAAGCTAAAAAAAGAGACCATAGGAAAATAGGAAAGGAAATGGATCTCTTTCATTTCAATCCAGAATATGCGCCAGGAGCTATATTTTGGCACGATAAAGGCTTCAAACTATATAGGTCTCTTATCGAATATATGAGAAAAAGACAAGATGAAAACGGTTATATTGAGATTTCAACGCCTGCTGTGATGGATAGAGTGCTTTGGGAAACTTCAGGCCATTGGGAAAAATATGGCGAGCATAACTACTCTGGAAGCACACAAGACGGAAGAGTGTTTTGTATTAAACCTATGAACTGCCCAGGAGGGATTTTAATTTATAAACAAGGCTTAAAATCTTATAAAGATTTACCTTTAAAAATGGCTGAGTTTGGAAAAGTACATAGATATGAGGCAAGCGGAACTCTTTCAGGGCTTATGCGTGCAAGAGAATTTACACAAGATGATGCTCATATTTTCTGTACTCCAGAGCAGCTAGAAGATGAATGCATTACCACATTAAAACTAATTTTAGATATCTATAAAGATTTTGGTTTTGATGAGGTAAAAATCGTGTTTGCAACAAGACCTGAAAAAAGAATTGGCTCTGATGAGATTTGGGATATTACTGAAAACGCATTATCTAATGCTCTTAAAAATCATGGTTACGAATTTGAAGTGCATGAAGGAGATGGCGCGTTTTATGGCCCAAAATTAGAGCTTCATTTAAAAGATTCACTAAAAAGAAGCTGGCAATGCGGAACTGTGCAAGTTGATATGAATTTACCAGAAAGATTTGATATCACTTATGTCGATAAGGATAATGAAAAGAGAAGACCTGTAATGATTCATAGAGCTTTATTTGGATCAATTGAGAGATTCTTAGGAATTTTAATAGAAAATGTTGAAGGTAAATTCCCACTTTGGCTTGCCCCTTTAAAAGTAAATGTGTTGACGGTATCTGAAAACTTTAACGAGTATGGAAAGAAAGTTTTAGATGCCTTAAATAAAGAAGGGCTATTTTCTGAAGGCGATTTTTCTAATGAGAAAATTGGCTATAAGATAAGAGCTCATATTCAAGATAGAGCGCCTTACACTCTAATTTTAGGAGCTAAAGAGGCTGGAAGTAACACTGTTACATTAAAGAAACGAGGAGAGGAAAAACAAGAAGTTTTAACTTTAGATGAGTTTATTAATAAGTTAAAACTTGAGATTCAAAATAAAAAGTAGTTTTTTGAACATATAAAATTTAATAGACTAATTTTATTTGAATTTGAAAGTTTTCTTGGAAACGAGAAATTTAGTAACTCGCGCGGTTTCAAGTTGTAGGAGTAAAGCGCAGCTGATATCGGATTTAAAAAAGCGCGATTTAAATAAAAAAGTGCTTAGCTATCTAAAATGTTTAGAATAAAAATAATAAAAAATGCGAATATGGAAGATACTTATTTAAGTGTCTTCCATATATATTCGCATGGGCTAGATGGTCTAGCTTATATAAGCTAGACTTTAAGAACCTTTATTTAGTTGTACCAAGCATCAGGGGGAAGTTTTTCCCCTTGACTTCCTTCGGTATCAACATTAAAAACGTTGCTTGCGTCCTCGATGGGCCAATTATGGTTTGCGCAAATTTGAGTTTCGTCTGTGCTTTCGCATGGATCACTCCAGGCGGGAAAAGGCTTAACGGTGTTTGCTTTTGCTTTTGTATGAGAGCATTTGTCATGGTGTTTTTCACAACAGTTACCCTTACAGCAACCATATTCATGATTATCACAAGTGCATTTTTTCTTCTCAGACATTTAATACTCCTTTCGAGTTAAATACTAAAAAATGTCTAAAAACCATGAATTATAATTTTTATCATACCAAGGTTAAGTTTACAAGAAGAAAAAGAAAATTAAAAAATATTATCCTTTAGCTATTGTTAACAAATCCGGGAAAACTTTTAACGGATCAGTAGGAACGCCATTAAATCTGATTTCAAAGTGTAAATGAGGCCCCGTGGAAACCCCCGTACTTCCAATTCTTGCGATTATTTCACCAGCTTTAACAAAAGTCCCGGGATCAACTAAAATCTTTGAACAATGGCCATAATGCGTCGTCATGCCGTTTGGATGACGAATAACCACTAAATTACCATAACCAGCGTAACGATCTGCAAAAATAACCATCCCTTTTTGTGCTGCGCGAATAGGGGAATCCATAGGGGCCGCAAGGTCTATTCCACTATGGGTTGAGCTAAATTTTTTAATTGGATGAATGCGACGTCCGTAATGAGATGATAATCTTGCACTCATTATGGGATTTACAAAAGGCTCAGATGCATAAGAAGAGTTTATGCATAAAAAAATGATGCTAAAAGTATAAAAAATTTTATTTAAATATACTTTCAGTCCTGTCCTCAACATCTTGATTATAACCTTTTATTCGAGTAGTAAAAGATGGCTTAGAATTAGCATTTGGACCAAAATTTACTACATCAGAAGATACCCATGCTCGTTTCCCGTTTGGTGCCATAACCCTATACCAAGCTCCTTGCCTTGTTTCTACAACCAAACGAGTCCCCTTTGACACTTCAAGAAGAGGCGAATCTTTTAAACTAGGTCCTGCTCTTAAATTAGCCTTGTTAACTATAACAACCGCTATCGGCATATCAGCTTTTTCTGCCTCTAAATCATTTATTGGTTTTCTCATTTGTATTTGTTGTCTTTGATGTACTGCATTTTTGTTAACAATATTAGGAGATGGTGACACACCATTACCAAGCTCTGCTCTATTTCTTTTTTCAATTACTTCAGATAGTCTCTCTACTTCAGTTTCTACTAAAATCAATTGTTTCTTTTTGTTTTCTAATTCAGTATATAATTCTAATATTTTTTGGTTTGCAATTTCTAATTGGTTGCGTTCTTTAGAACATGAAACATCGCTTTTAGTAGTATTATCATTTATTTTAGCGTTTTCATTTACTTTAATTTCTGC
>CAKMMH010000018.1 GCA_927798255.1 uncultured bacterium
TTGGTATAAATAGCAAGTTTCTAAGGAAGCATTGATTAATGCAAAATTTTAGTCGCCCCCTTGTTGGGTCATATGTGTGGGGCGTATGTGTGGGGGATTTCGTTATAATGGGGGAACTCCATCCTGGCGCCGCGTGCAAGCACGCTTTATTATATCCATTGCGGGATATTTTGAATTAATTAGTGTTTAACTAAATGAGGTAGCTCAAATCTGTATTAACCGGGTTCACTATGTTCACTCGGCTAGCTGCACATACTTGCGCTTACAGAACCCGCGCGCCCTGGTACCACTACGCTACGCTCCGTTATGGATCACCCTAACGGGTGGCGTGAGATGGTTAGTAAAAATATAAATCGCGGAAATTTTGAAATTTAATATGAAATTTAAGAGAAAAAGGAATTTGGTTAAAGAAAGTTAAAAAGTAAATGAAAAAAAATACCAGCTTTCGCTGGTATCTTTTTTATTTATTCATCTTTCATGCTCTCAGCAGCAATCTTGATTACTTCGTCGATGAAATATTTTTGAGCTTCATTAGGGTTTTGAACACCTTCTAAATAAGCTTTTGTCTCATCATCAAATAAAACATGGTCAGCTGCTTTTTCAAGGTCTAAACCTTTAATATCGCCTTGAGGATCCTTTGAGTTAGCTAGGATATCAATAACTCTCTTAGTTCCTTCGATACCACCATTTAACATTGCCTTAATTGCAAGATGTGAATACTCATCTCTCTTTGATGCAATCTCATCTAAAATAGGGAATGCAGAATCTTCAGGAACAACTTCACCTAAACCAATTCCTTGATCATAAAATCCGTTAGCATCACCTAAAGATTTTGTAATGTCATAAAGAATTTCAATAGCATCTTTTGTTCCTTGGTTACTTATTGCAGCAATTGTTGCTTCCTTAACATCTTCATCTGTAAGGTTCTTATATTCTTCTTTTAGATAATTTAATGATTCATTTGAAAGATTTGAAAGCTCTAATGCCTCTGTAAAGATATCTTTTTCAGTTTCATCTTTTGAATTTAATGATGCACTAACTAGAGATTCAATATTTTCTTTTTTACCAGTTGTTGAAAGAAGCTCTGCATAATAACCTCTCTCATCATTGCTTAAACTCTTATCATTCATTAAGCCTTTAACATCTTCATAAAATTTTGTACACCAAGCACAGTTTCCAATCATATAAAATTGCTCTAAAACAGCGTCATCATAACTTAATGCTGCTTTCCTTACTGCTGTTAAAGCTTCATCTGCAGACTTATAAACATCTACTGCTGGACGAACATCAACTTCTTCTTCTGTATCAATTATCTCTTCAACTTCGTCAGCATCGTTTTCATCTTCAGTTTCTTCTTCTATGTCTTGCGTATCTGAATTTGAGTCTGAATCTTGAGCTGTAACTTGCTGCTTAGTGGTAGTATTATCTTGATTAGCTAAATTTTTATTTTGTAAGAAAAAATATAGCGCTACACATATTACTATAATAAGAATAAGAACTAATAATTTCTTCATATTAGAATCCTTTAATAAAAAACAATACCAAATAAACTTACATACACGAAAAGTATAAAGTATATATAAGATATAAAAAACTAAAATAACAAACTTTTAAAGTTAGATATCTTTCAAAACATAATATAATTCTACAGATTAAAAAATCTACATTAAATTACACTTTGAAAGATACCCGACCTTAAATTTAAAAACTAATAAGCATTCAATATACTTAAAGCTTTAGCTATTTTATAACTAGTTTAGTTTGCACGCAATGTAAAAATTTTACTTGGTAATGAAAAATTGTTTCCATTAAATGCTGTAAGTTGTAAATATACAATTTTGTCTCTTGGAATGTTCTTTAATATGTATCTGTATACTTTATTGTATACAGGGTCAGCAACTTCTTGAAGCTCGTTTGACATTAACTTAATTTTATTATCTAGACTATTTTCACTAAACCCATAGCTTAAAATAAATCCCTCAGTTGGTTCATTAGGGATTAGCCACAAAATTTCAATATCTGAAATGTTTAAAGTTGAAAAACTACCATTGTTTTGTAAAACATTGTTTAAATTATCTTGAACTTGTGCTGCTTCAGTAACTTGAGCATTATTATTTGGATTATTTCCTTGAGAGTTTTCAATATTTGAACCTGAAGTATTAAAAATAGAGCAGGCAGAGAGAAACAATAAACTTAAAATAAAACTTTTCTTTAAAGATATTTTTTTCATATGCATATGTCCTTAATAAACAATATTATATATAGATATTTTACTTATATTTTAAAGAATTTTGCAATATTTAAATTAATTTCACTTTTAAATAATTAATTTCTACTATATTTTATAATTTCATGAGTAAAAAAACAGAAGTTATCAATATTTTTTCAAAAGTAGCTAATAAATATGACTTTATAAATAATGTTATAAGCTTTGGCGTCCATAAATTATGGGAAAAAAAATTACTTTCAAAAATTAGCTTAAATATAACTAAAGGAAATTCTTATCAAAATGCTCTCGATTTATGTACCGGAACGGGTGCCTTATTATATAAGTTAAGTTTAGTTAGTAAGAATTTATATGCACTCGATATCTCAAATGAAATGCTTGATATTGCAAAAAAAAGACTAAACAAAATATATGACGATATTAATGACAAAAATAAGTTAGAAAATATTAAATTTTATCAAGGTGAAGCAGAAAATTTACCATTTAAGGACAACTTCTTCGATTTAATCGTAGTTTCATATGGAGTTAGAAATTTTTATGATCTAAATAAAGGACTTCAAGAAATATATAGATGCTTATCAAAAAATGGAATAGCTTACATATTAGAATTTGGGAAACCAATCTTAGTTACAAAATTATACAAAAAATCATTTTCAAGATATCTTTGTAAGTTATGGCAAAAATTATTTATCTTTTACTTTTCAAAAATTATGCCACTAATTGTTAGAATTTTTTCAAAGGATACTAACTCATATAGATATTTATCAAAGAGCGCTCTAAGTTTTCCTTCAGATGAGGAATTTGTCAAAATTTTATCTCAAAACGGCCTTCATTGCTCAAAATGTGATGCGATGCTAGGAGGCTTTGTATACCTTTATACTTGTAACATAGATAAATAATTACATTTTTTCTCAAAACGATTTTTTTATGCGTTTTGTAATAATTTTGTAATATATCATTTTTTAAACATCTTATATTGATATTTCACATCATACTATTAGCTTCTTCATGTAAAGAAGAAAAGAGAATTTTGGTTGATTTTAATTTAATTATTTAATTTAAGGAAAAATTAAAATGAAAAGCAATGTTAAGAAACACTCATTATTAAACAAATCATTAGTAGTGTTTTTATTATTAAATATGGTTGCATGTTCTACAATTAAAGAAGAAAGCGTAAATGCTAATAGTGATGTAGCTAAAACAAAGAGCGTCGAATATAGCAATGCAAATATCTCTAAAATGATAGAGAAGGTCGTAAATAAAGTAGTATGGAATGATGAAAAAGTTGTTGATGATGTGCTTAATATTAAATTTCAAAATGCAGATGATGCAGAAAAGTTCCATATTGGTAAATCAAGTTTTGATAAAGCATACAATGCCACAATGATTCAAAATCCACAAAGACTTATTCTTGATCTAAATGGACAAAAAAGTTTAAGTAATAAAAACTTTTTTATCGGTGGTAAGTATGTATCTAAAATTAGATTAGGTGCTCATCCTGATAAAACAAGACTTGTGTTTGATATCAATCAGGCAAGTAATGTTTATTATGATGTTAAGAACTCAGATGGAGGCCTTGATGTCCTAGTTTCAAATGACAAAGATAAAATATCTAGTTTAATAAATGGTGTCACTAATGATACTGAAAATAAAATCATCAGTAATGACAACGTTCAAGATGAAGATAGTATAAAACTTGAAAAGATTGCTAGTAACGAAATTAAATTAAAAGATGCTAATGCTGATACAAAGATTGATTCTATGGCTCAAGAAAAGTTAGAAGATATTGTTACGAAAGATAAGCAAAACAAAAAGTATCAAATTTCAAAAATTTACTGTTACGAAAAAGCTGATAAGTTACAAGTAAAAGTTGGTGTAAATAGTAATGTTGATTATGAATTAAACAAAGTTTCTGATAGTGAATATACACTAAGATTTAAAAATACTATCCTTTCAAAAGAAGCAGATAAGCCAATTGCATTACCTAGCACTTATAGCTCATTAAATAGTATACAAGCAAGTAAGGATAGTAATGATACAATTATTAAATTTTTTGTTAATTCTAATACATCGCTTAATGTTAAAAATACTCAAAGTGGTATCTTAGTTTCTGAAGGTAAAATTGATACTCCAAATATGATTGCTGATAAATCAGTTTCTAGTGATAAAGATACTGTAGAAGTAAACATTAGTGATTCACAAAATGATTTAATAAATGATATAGCTTTAAAAGCTGAAGAAGAAAGTAAGCAAGGAATTGAGAATACAGAAATTGCTGAAAATAAAATTATTGATGATTCAAGTAAGGCAACAATAGAAAGAGCACAAAATACAAAAGAAAGCGTTAAAGCTCAAATGGATTTATCAAAAATTCAAAATAAAAATGGAGATGATAAAAACACTGTTGAAGCTAGTGATAATTTAGAAGGCACTATTGAAATAGAGGATTTAGTTGATGATAGTGAAAAGGGGCTTGGAAATGAAGATGAAAAAGTAGCTGATGTAGAAGGCCTTGATGAAGAGATTAGTAAACTTTTAGACCCTGCTTCTGGTTATACTGGAAAATTAATAAGCTTAGATTTCCAAGATACAGACATTGATAACGCTTTAAAGATTATTGCAGAAGTTTCAAACTTAAATATCGTAGCAAGTGATGATATTTCAGGAAAAGTATCATTAAGGTTAAATAATGTTCCTTGGGACCAAGCATTAGATGTTATCTTAAAAACTAACGGTCTTGATAAGGTTCAAGAAGGTAATGTTGTAAGAATAGCTCCTGTAAATAGATTAAAAAGTGAAAGAGAAGAGTTAAAAGCTGCAAGACAAGCAGAAGAAAACTTAGAGCCTCTTCAACTTGCTTATAGAAAGATTAGTTACGCAAAGGCTGCTGAGCTTCAAACACTTGTTGAATCAGTGCTTTCAGATAGAGGAAGTGTAACATTTGATGATAGAAGTAATCAAATTTTTATTAAGGATATCAAGTCAAGAATTAAAGATGCTTTTGAAATAATTAAAAAAGCTGATTTAAGAACTCCACAAATTCTTTTAGAAACTCAAATAATTGAGGCTGAAAGAAATTTACTAAGAGATCTTGGTTCAGAGTTTGGTTTTAATATAATTCAATCAAATGAAACTGGAAATGGTACAGGTTATAACTTTCCATCAGATATTCAAGTTACAGGTAGTGGCCTGGGAAATAACTTTTCAAGTTTTGCTGCTGGGTTAGGTGAAACAGAAGGTTCTGCTATAAGCTTAATATTTGATAGCCTTGATGGTACAAAGAGCTTGTCTGCTAGGATTTCTGGTTTAGAGCAAGAAGGTAAGGCTAAAGTTATAAGCAAACCATCAGTTGTTACAACTAACAATACACCTGCTGAAATCAAGAGTGTTAAGACAGTGCATGTAAGGTTACCGGAGGGCGGTACTTCAATTGCTACTGGTCAAGGTTCATCTGCTTCTGGTTCATCAAAGAGTGCAACAGAAAGTATTGATGCTGGTATTACTTTAAAAGTAACTCCACAAGCTTCTCCAGACTATTATGTACTTTTAGATATAATGGGTGAGTCAAGCCACTTTGATACTTCCGAGGTGGTAGATGGTATTCCTGCATTAGTAATTAGACGTGCTACTTCAACAGTACTTGTTTCAAGTGGTCAAACATTTGCTCTTGGTGGAGTATATAGGGTAGAAGAAGGTAATAGCTTAAATGGTGTTCCTTTCTTAAAAGATATTCCAGTGTTAGGACATTTATTTAGAAGATCACTAAGTGATAACAAAGATCAAGAATTGTTATTCTTTGTTACACCAAGAATTGTAGAAGGTAGTTTTGATGATGCTAAATAAAGTTAATAATAAAGGAAAGTTTTTTAGATAAAGTTTTTAAACAAGGAGAATTTATAATGAATAAAAAAACTAAAAATGTGATTTTATTAGCTGCAGCTACTTTACTATCAGTCCTTACAGTGGCATGTGGAAAAGTACATAACGAAATATCACAAATTAGAGTTACAAATATTTCTGTCGGAAATACAAAGAATTTCTACGAACATAATGATAGTGATATGAAATCGGTAACTAATAATATTGATGTTTTGGGAGCTTGTTGCTGTTCAGATGAAGAAATTGAAACAGAACCATTTTATAATGGTTGGGTTCAATTTAAAATTAAAAATAACTTACGTTATGTTGCAGAGTTATCTCATTTTTATTATGTTGTAAAAAATTATTATGGTGGTGGAAATGATTATGTATCACCAAATTTTTCATTTATAGGTAGCAATATCATAGATGGCGCTCCGACTGAAAATGAAAATACAGATGTACCAATTGATAATAATAACAATAATAATGAAAATGAAATTGTTACTTATGGACCATTTTCTGATGCTCAAGGTGATCATCAAAGGTTTGCTAGTTCAAATGAAGTAATAGAAGCTGTTGGTAGTAACAATGTAATATTTTACTTAACTGCAATTACAGAAAGCGGGGAAGTTCTTACTTTCTCAAGATCAATACCAGTTGATATGACAAATTTAAACCAATGTGAAGATGATTCTTATTCATGTTCATGCAATTTTTAAGGTTTAATTTGAATAAAAGAAAAAATATATAAATGAATGTGTTAGGTGAATTAAGACATAAAATGAGGCAGAGTGCAGAAAAAGAGTGTTTTGCAGAGTATGCAGAACAACTTAGACTTGCAAAGAAGTACTCTGCTTCTATTAGAGTATGCCTAGAAGGGTTAAGCCATAATCCTAATGAAGATAGGGGAAGGTTAGTTCTTGCAAGGACTTACTATGATTGTGGATACATAGCTTTTTCTTTACGAGAACTAAACTTTCTTTCTAATAGGCATCCTGATAACGTTTATATAAAAAGACTAGTAGAAAAACTATCTTTATCAAAAAATAATACTTCTGATTTTATCAAGACTAACTCTATAAATTAGAGAATTTTTTTAGAATTTTAGTCTAAATATTTTGCCCAATTTCTATTAAAGTCATTCTCTCTTATTCTTACAGCCTGAGTGTCTCCACGCTTTTTATAATAGTTTAAAATTTCTTTTTCTCGTAAAGCTAATAGTTTATAACACTCTAGCTTGTATTTTTTTGCATCAAGTGTGTATTTAGAATCAGGATAATCGTTTAAAATTAAATCAAAAAACTCAATTGCTTTTTTAATAGAAGATGTATCTCTACCTACACCTTTAAAAGTTTTGTAGTTAGAAAGACCGGTCATATAAATAGCATATTCTTTATTGTAATTTCCAATCTGACTTCTAACTAAATCATAATAGCTATTTGTCGCTTCTTCATACATTTTGCTCTTAAAATAAGCATCTGCCATTTTTGTTTTTGCATAAAGTGCGTATCTCCCGTAAGGTTCACGTCTGTAAACAGCTTCAAAAAGTTTAATGGCGTTTCTGTAATTTTCTTTTTCAAAATCTTTATATGCTTTTTTAACAGTTTCTTCAATTGGTTCTGTAGTATCTATGACGGGGCCTGCATTAAATTCATGAGGGCCAGAAGAATTAATGTCCTTTCCTGAACAAGAAAATAAGAATAGGGAAAATAAAAGTAGGGGAATATTTAAAAATTTTTTCATATTTTTCATATAATTAAACCTTTTTATGAATAGCCTTTTTGTGAATAACAAAGCAATAAATAATGTATATTTCTTTGCATTGATCATTGCCTCGTTATAAGACTATCTTGCATTATAAATTAAAAGAAATAGAAATAAAATAGCTAAACAAAAATTGAATTTTTTTGAACAAAAATGATATTAATAATAAAAGAGGATAAAAGCTTTTTTAAAGACCTAAACCCTCAGTGTTAGTCAAAAATCAATTAACACACGTGGATATGCTAATTGAGGCCGTTATGAGGAATCTTTCCCTCTGTGATCCTGCTAGTTGGCAGAATCCTTATTGATTCTACTTACATATTATAATGCAAGCAAATCGCGACTGTTCCGATAAAAGAAAGTAGGAAAATACAGCTTAGGTAAAATTTACGTGTTTCGCCGTTGTCGTTAAATTCGTGCAACTTCCTACTTCCTCTAATGTTCCATCGTATGACCACATAAAAGGATAAAACCATGATAAAAGCCACTAGAGCGCAATACACCATGGCCATCTCAATAATCATTCCGTGAAGATTCATTTTTTTCTTTCACTCAATTTAAAGTGTTAAATAACCGGTAGTAAAGAGGTGTTCATTTACTCAAAATTGAAAAACTTTTTTTTCGCTAAAGGCTTCTCCTTTTTGAACGTCTTTTTGTAGAGAGATAAACTGAGATACGTTCATCTTTTCCTTAAGTTTTTGATGTGACAGTGTACAGTATGAGTAAAAACCTTAAAAAAACAAAATTATATAATTTTCTTTAAAAAAGCTTCTACCCATGCCATATTTTGTTATATATTTTATTTGATACATTAGTCAACTATAATATACTATTGTTTACAAATTTAACTTTACAATGTAAAATTAAGTGCGTGTTTTATTTAAATTTTTGTATTGATGATTGATATTTTTAAGAAGGTAAAAAGATGAAACTTAGCGTTATTATTCCTTGCTATAATGAAAAGAATACTATCGAGACAATAGTTGATGCAGTAAAAGCATCTCCAAAGAAAGATTTAGAGATAATTGTAGTAGATGACTACTCAACAGACGGCACAAGAGACATCTTAAAAAGTGTGATTTCAAAAAAAGTAGATAAAATCATATATCATGAAAAAAATATGGGGAAAGGTGCAGCTTTAAGGACAGGATTTAAAGAAGCAACAGGAGATCTTGTAATTGTGCAAGACGCTGACCTTGAGTACGACCCAAATGAGTATCCAGGCTTAGTAAAGCCTATCGAAGATGGAAAGGCAGATGTTGTTTTCGGCTCAAGGTTTATGGGGGGGGCGCCTCACAGGGTTGTTTACTTCTGGCATAGTCTTGGAAATAAATTCTTAACACTTTGCTCTAACATGTTTTCAGATTTAAATTTAACTGATATGGAAACATGCTACAAAGTTTTTAAACGAGAAATTATTCAATCTATTGACATAAAAGAGAATAGATTTGGTTTTGAGCCAGAAATTACTGCTAAAATTGCTAAAACAAAATGTAGAATTTATGAAGTTGGGATTTCGTACTACGGGAGGACTTACCAAGAAGGTAAAAAAATTGGTTGGCGTGACGGATTTAGAGCGATTTATTGCATTTTAAAATACAATTTACAAAAATAATTTTAAAAAGTCTTCTATTAAGGTTTTTAAATGAAAGAAGAAAAATGCTTATTTGTCGATTTAGACGGGACGTTAATAAAAAGTGATTTACTTTTTGAATGTTTAGTTCCAATAATTAAAAATTATTTTTATGCAATTTTCTTAGCCCCATTCTGGCTTTTAAAAGGAAAGGCATATTTAAAAGATAAATTTTCTGATTTAGTTAGCATTAATCCTGAAATTCTTCCTTATAATAATAATGTTCTTGAATATATTAGAAAAGAAAAAGAAAATGGTAGTAAAATTATTTTAGCTACTGCATCAAATATTAAACTTGCAAAATCAATTTCAGATTATTTAGGAATTTTTGATGACGTGATTGCTTCTTCTAAGGAAGAAAATTTAAAGGGAAAAAATAAACTTAATAAAATTAAATTATATATTAAAAATAATAATATAAATAAAGAGTTTTCTTATCTAGGAGATAGCGAAGCGGATGTTAAAATTTTTAATGAAACAAATATACCAATTGTCGTAGGAAATAAAAATGTATTTAATAAAATAAAATCAAAAAATGATAAGACCACTTTTGTAGATGGGGAAAATGATTTTTCATTAAAGAAGTTTTTTAAAATGATTAGAACTTATCAGTGGGTAAAAAATTTTTTAATATTTCTTCCTCTCATTTTAGCTCATAAATTTTTAGATGTTAATTTGCTGTTAAAAGCACTCGTTGCATTTTTTTCTTTTTCATTTTTAGCATCGAGTGTGTATATAATTAATGATATAATGGATGTGGAGTCTGATAGAATACATCCAAGTAAAAAAAATAGACCAATTGCAAGTGGTGCTGTTAAAATAAGTAGTGCATTGAAAGTAGCTTTTATATTAATGCCACTTTCTTTTATAATTAGCATATTTTTAGGGAAAGAATTTTTATTTGTGCTTTTAACATATTTTATTACAACAAGTTGTTATTCTTTTTATCTAAAGAAAATAATGCTAGTAGATATTTTAATTTTATCACTTCTTTACACTGTAAGAATTTTTGCAGGAGGCGTGGCTCTCAACATCTATTTGTCTCCTTGGCTTTTCATGTTTTCTTTGTTTTTCTTTTTTAGTTTAGCATGTGCAAAAAGATATTCTGAACTTTACGCCGTAAGAAACAATTTACAGGATGAGATTAAGGGAAGAGGGTATCAAGCTCAAGACTTAGAGCAAATCCAAATTTTTGGTTCAAGTAGCGGTTATATTGCAATCTTAATTTTTGCTTTGTATATACAAAGTGATATCTCAATGAAGTTGTATAAAACGCCTTCATTTTTTTGGGCTCTTTGTCCAATAATGCTTTATTGGATAAGTCGAGTGTGGCTTTTATCACATAGGGGACAAATGACTCAAGACCCTATAATTTTTGCACTTAAGGACAAGGTAAGTTATGTAGTTTTAATTTTGTCAATTATAATTTTTGGAGTAGCAAAATATGTCTAGTAGTAGTAATTCTAGTAATGATTTCATAACAGATAAGTATTTATCTTGGGGAAGGATTCCGAAGGTTTCTCAAGAGATAAGATATTTAGAATGGTTGTCAGATGCAAAATTTCCTAAAAGTGAAAAATCAATTCTAGCTAGAGGACTTGGAAGAAGCTATGGAGATAGTTGCTTAAATGAAAATGGAATACTTTTATCTACTGAGCTTTATAGAAGATTTTTAGATTTTGATGAAAAAACAGGTGTTATCCGCTGTACTGCCGGAATCACTCTTGAAGATATTTTAGATGTTGCACTTCCAAAGGGTTGGTTCTTACCTGTAAGTCCTGGAACAAAATTTGTAACAGTAGGCGGTGCTATCGCAAATGATGTTCATGGAAAAAATCACCATGTCGCAGGAACGTTTGGTTGTTATGTAAAAAAGATGGCACTTTTAAGATCTGATAATAAAATTTACGAGATTTCACCAAATAAAGAAATCGAATTATATAAAGCAACAATTGGAGGGCTTGGCCTTACTGGAATTATTCTTTGGGCAGATATTCAATTGGTATCTGTAAAAAGCGGATTTTTTGATGGTGAGTTTATAAAATTCTCCTCTTTAGATGAGTTTTTTGAAATTAATAAGGAATCGGGAAAAAAATTTGATTATACGGTATCTTGGCTTGATTGTGCATCGCAAGGCGAAAACTTCGGCCGTGGAATTTATATGCGAGCAAACCATAGCCAAAAGGATTTTTCTGAGCTTCCAAAAGATCCTATAAAACTTCCGCTAATAGTTCCTTTTAATTTTCCTTCATGGACACTTAATAACTTTACAGTTAAAGCATTTAATTTTGCATATTATAATAAACAATTTTCAAAATTTGTTAAAAAGACAGTACATTATGATCCTTTCTTTTATCCATTAGATGTAGTAAAAGACTGGAATAAAATTTATGGTAAAAATGGTTTTTATCAATATCAGTGCGTTGTACCAAGAGATGATAATGATAAAGCTATAAAAGAGGTATTTAAAACAATTGTAGAATCTCGTAGTGCTTCATTTTTAGCTGTGTTAAAGGAGTTTGGAGAGGTGAAATCTCCAGGAATGCTATCCTTTCCAGCTCCAGGAATAACCCTTTGCCTTGATTTCATAAATTTAGGAGAAAAGACTGTAAAACTTCTTCAAACACTTGAAGATTTAGTTAAAGGATTTAATGGTAAAATGTATCCTTCAAAAGATACTTGCATGAGAGGAAGTTCTTTTAGGGCATTTTATCCTAATTTAAATGAATTTAAGAAATATATTGATCCTAAAATTTCTTCAAGTTTTTGGAGAAGAATGAATAATAGTTAAAAAGTTTTTGTAAGGAAATTTTAGTATGAGGAAAATTGTAGCTTTAGGTGCCACTTCATTAATTGCACAAGAAACATTAAAAAATTTTGCAAAAGATAAAGATAGCTTTTTTCTTATTGGAAGAAATGAGGAAAAATTAAATGAAGTTGCTAAAAATTTAGAAGTGTTAGGTGCAAGTGAAGTAAATGTTAAAGTAGTTAAGGATGTATGTGATTTTAAAGCTCATCAAGAAATAATTAATGAAGCAGATAAAATGCTTTCTAATTTTGATAACTTTTTTGTTTTTTATGGCGTACTTGGTAACCAAAAAGAAATGGAAGAAGATTTTTCTAAGGCAAAAGAGTTGTTAGATGTAAATTTTATAAGTGTTGCATCTTTTGTTTCTATTGTTGCCAATAAATTTGAAAAAGAAAAAAGAGGAAATATAGCAGTTATTTCTTCAGTTGCAGGAGATAGAGGAAGACAAAGTAACTATTTTTATGGTGCAAGCAAAGGTGGACTTAGTGTTTTTCTTGAAGGTTTGAGAAATAGATTATCTTTTTCTAATGTTAATGTGCTAACTGTAAAACCTGGATTCGTTGCAACTCCTATGACAGCACATAGAGAAAAAGGACTTTTGTTTGCTTCTGCTGATTATGTTGGAAAAACTATTTATAAAGCAGTAAAGAAAAATAAGAATGTGCTTTACACGCCATGTTTCTGGTGGGGGATTATGTTTATCGTAAAACATATACCAGAGTGTATTTTTAAGAAGATGAAAATGTAAAGAAAAATTTGGTTGAATTTAAACTATGAAAAAAATCATTTTATTCATTATCGTTATAGCATTATTATCGTCTTGTGCTATCACCAATAAAGGCGAAATGAGACAAAATATAGTTTCAAAAAGTGAAATTGAACTTATGTCTTATTTTAGAGAAGGTATGTATCATTTTAAAAATAATAGATATCTTGATGCTACACAAGCTTTTGAGAGAGCTTTATTTTTAAATAATAATCCTAAGATTAGATATAATTTAGCACTTGCTTTAGAACGTTTAGGAGATACTGATAAAGCTTTAGCTATTATGACAGAGCTTTATTACAACTACCCAGAGGAAATAAATTATAAAATGGGTCAGGCAAGAATGTTAGATTTAGTCGGAAAAAAAGATGAGGCAGTTGTTATATATAATGAAGTTTTAGAAATATTAGAAAAAAAGAATGATGTTAAGGATTATAGATATAAGGTTTATAGAAGGCTATCAGATTTATATTATAAAATTGGCGATATAGATGAGGCTACATGTTATTCCCAAATGGCATTTAATGAAAAATTGTCAAAAGATGATTTGTTAAGGCATGTTAGACTGTTGCTATCTGTTGATGTCCCAATTAGGGATATTTATTCACTATCAAAAGTTGAGTCAAAAAGAGTACAAAATGAAATATTAAGAAAAAAAAATGAGTTAGAACAAAATGGAACTTCATTTGCAGATTCTTTCGAAAGTCAAGATTCGCAAGATATGCATAACAATGATGTGTTAATTAATGGTTCAAAAAATGATTGCCGTCTAGAAAGCGTTTTTGCTTTTGCATTTTTAGATGATTTTAAACAAAATAAGGAAGTTTTATCTGAAATTATTGCTAGGTCTAAAGAATGTTTAAATAACAAAGATAGTTATTATCCAGTTTTGACTGTATTAGAAAAGATATCAAGTAAATATAGTGATAATTTATCAGGTAATACATTAAATCTTGATGAAGAAGAGGATAATTTTAATGTATCTGATACAACTATCCTAAATTTGCCAGGTAGTTCTTATAAGTATATAGAGAAGTTTTTGCCAACCTTTAATATTGCTAAGAATTAAAAATTAAAATACTATATATTTAGTTTTTATTTTTGTATGGGAGACATCTATAATGTTTCAAAGGATAATCTACACTAGTTTAGCTTCTTTGTTTTTTGTAAGTAATGCATTTGCAGTTAATGTTGATTACAACGTTAATGGATTCACAGATTTTCACTTATATGGAACTAATAATAATAAAACAAATATTGATCATGGAATATTTTTAGACGATGGACAAACTGCAAGTTTAACTTTCGGTAATGCAAAAAATGAAAAAATGGCTCTTGGTGATTATGATGGTGATAATAAATGTGATATAGGTATTGTTAAGAAAAATAAAGGAGATGTTATTTGGCAATACAAAAGTTTGTCTCAAAATAATGTGTCAGAAGCAAAAAAATTTGGTACTGGAAAGATTAGAGTGTTAACAGGTTGTGATTTTAATGGTAACGGAAAAACTGATATGGCGTATATCGATGGAAAAACGTTATACTATAAAGATTTTTCAAGTAAAAAGAAAAAAATAAATCTTCCAAGAAGTGGTTATGAATATATTTATTGCGCAGACGTTACAGGAAATGGTAAGGACGAATTTATCGGAAAGAAAAAAGGCGTGGGAATTATTAATGGTAAAAAAGAAAAAAATGTTTGGAGCTATGATGTCGTAACAATTAAATCAAAGTCAAAATTAAAGAAAAAAGTTTTTGGTGAAAGAGTACAAGGAGATATTATTGCACATGACATAAATGGCGATGGAAAAAATGAAATAGGATATATTAAAAAACATGATGAATATACTTATATAACTTTTTTAAATAGCCTAAGTGGTAATGATGTAACTACCTTTGTTCTCCCAAGAGAAATTAAAAAGACGAATGGAAAGTTTGATATAAATAAAGGTTACTTTAAAGAAGGTATTGGCTTTATATATAAAGGAAAAGATGAAAATGTTTATAAATATAGTGTGGATACAGAAACAAGAAGAGGTGTAGATACAACTTTTATCTTTGCAGTTAATACTCCTAAAAATTTAAAAAATGGTACATTAGCTAGAGATATTAATGATTTTACTATAAATGCAAGAAGTGGTGGAAATAATGGTTCGAACAATAATGATGTAACAAAAGCAGGTTGCGATGTAATGAGAGGAACAGGCAATGGATTCCTATGGAAAGGGAGAGGGGATGCTTATGGCGGAGTATCAGTAGCAGTTTTACCTATTTATACAAAGGCATCTAGCTGTTCAATTGTAGCAGCAGATAACTCTGAATCAGGTAGTATGTGGTGTAGCTCTCAATCTGCTAACCCTTGGAATGGTGTTGGAAGACAACATTGGAGAGCTCGTGCTCTTTGTAGTGCATATAAGAAGCCATCAGTTCTTAAATGTAAAGTTGGTACGCAGTGGCAGTGTTGGAATATAGCAAATCCTTGCCAATCTCGTATCGAATAAAAAATCGTTGTAGCATCAAAAATTACTGCGTTATTTTTAAGAGCGTAAACCCGCGTGTTCGCTGTACGCTTTAGTACACCATCCTCGCGCTCTTAAAAATGCCTTGTACTTTTTGCGCCTTATTCGTTTTTTAAGATTTATGCAACTTGTACTTTTCTCGCTTCATTGATTTTTATAAGCCTATGACGCATTAAAAAATTCTTAAGTCATTTTGGCGCCTCATCCATTTTTAT
>CAKMMH010000019.1 GCA_927798255.1 uncultured bacterium
AAAAGATTTAAAAATTTTATGATTTTTTTATTGATTTCATAGTAATATTTTTTATCAAATTGAAATGCGTTATTAAAAAAAGCAAAAATATAATTAATATTTTTTAAACTTATAGGGATAAAGATAGAATAATTATAATCAAATATTTTTTTATTTGATGCTATTGTCTTTTTGTTTTCAATTAATTTGCGATAAACTTTAATATCTTTAATTATCTTTTCTTTTGAAAGATTTTTAGAATTTATATTAATATTTTCATTATCAATTCTAATTACGAAACCTGCTTGCAAACTAAAATACCTTAATATACTTTTAACAAAATAATCAAAAGCATCGAAGCCTTCATTATTTTTGCATAGTGAATTTAAAAGATATTTATAATCAAACATGAAATCTTTTTTTATAAAATTATGTTGATATTTACTAATAGCATCAAAGCGCATAGAAATAAAATAATATTAAATAATAAAAAATGGTGTTAATAATTAATCAACAATTATTACTTTAGAATTACGAACTTTAGCTTCAATTTTTTGCATTAAAAGAGATTCATGCAAATGTTTTCGCTCAGATTTTAGAAGCGGGTCTCCCTCATCTTCCTTATACTCTCTCTTTAACTCATCTTGGCTCATTGAAAGTTCGCAGCTATATCTTCTCTTTTTAACGAAGTATTCAATTATAGCTCCTAAAAAAAAGACTACTATAGCGTATATAGAGAAGTTTTTAAAAATATTTAAGATTAAAACCAAATTGTAATCTTGCAAAAAGTTACTTAATAGAAAAGTTATTTTATTTTTTAAAAAACAAATTATAAAAATTGCAATTAATGCTAATTTTATGCAAGTAATCCAAATATCTTTAAACGAACCGAAAAAATTCTTAAAACCATTAATAGGATTAACTTTTTTTAAATCAATTTTTGCTAAAGACCATATAAAAAAGTTCTTTCTGTTGTTATATCCCATAACTGACAATGTGAGTATTAGGGAAATAATCATAGGAAGAAAGCAAAACAAAACTAAACTCTCTGAATATACTTCTATACATGATTGTAGCATATTAAACGGATTAATAACACATTGTTTTATTTTATTTTTTTTACTTTCATAGTTAATGGTTATGCATATATAAGTACTTAAAATTAAAAAAGAAAAATACAAAATTTGATTAAAATAAGGGACTTTAAAGGTATTTCCTTCTTCTAAGGCTTTTTTCTTCTTTTTTTCGCTAGCATCAAATCCTTTATATTCTGCCATATTTCCTGTTTGATTAACATATATGAGTATACTTCCTAGAGTTTATCGAATTATTAATAAAAAAGTTGCCTACTTAATTAAGATCTTTTAAAAATTTGAAGCAAAAGACATAATAGTAAGGACTAGTACATATAAAACATTACATATGAAATAAAGGTGGTGCTATATGTCAGTAAATTTAGAAAATCTTTTAAAGTCAATCGATAAATTAGAAGAAGCTATATATTCAGCAGAATTAAAATTATCACAAGGCAAGAAAAATAGTAAATATGCATCTCGTTTTGATTCATACAGAAGAATTTGTGATATGCAAAGAAGATTTTCTGAAGAAATTTTTTATTTAAAAGCTATAAACAATAAAGATGAAATAGTTAGGAGAGTTGGCTTGATAAATGGGTTATCTGCAATGATTCTTGATGATATAAGAAACATCACCACGCAAAATGAACAAATTAGAAATAAATATTCTTACCAAGATACATACAATATGAATTAAATTTTGGTAACTAGTCTAAAAATTTTTTTCATAAAGATACTTTTAAAAAACAATAAAAATTAATAAACTATAGATAGCAAAAAGTTTTTATTATTGTTTTTTTGTATTTTATGAAAGAATTTAAGAGAGTTATATATTCAATAATAGTTATATTCGTCTTAGAAGCTTTACTTATGGCTCGTAGTAGAGCTAAATCAAATTTAGATATTCCGAGTGATTCACAAATAAACGAATTAAAGGTCGACCTTGATAAAAACAATGATAAAATTAATCAAAAAATACAAAAACGTATAGCAAGAAGAAAAGAGTCTGTAAAAAATAAAATAAAAATATCAAAAGATGAAATAATTAATAATAAAATAGCTGATATTGAAAAGATTTCTTTTACACCTACTATAACTAAAACTAATATAGCTAACAAAGATTCTCTAGATAAGGATACTAATATTTACTTTGTTAGCTTTCAAGATAATTTTATAGTTAATAAAATTAGTGATAACATTAAAAAATCTCTAAATCTTGATAAATTATTTAAAACTAACGTTAAAACATTTGTATTAAATTATGATTTTAATAATTTACAAGAAATAATAAGTGAAATTCAGTCGGATACTAATAATAAGTATGTGGTAACTTTTTCGCAGTTAATATTTGAAAAATTCTCAAATATCTTTAAAGATACTTATTTAATACCAACTCTTTTGTTAAGTTCTAATAAATTAAGTGATAATTCAAAGTTAAGTATAAGTAAGAAGACTTTTGGAGTACGTGCGCCCCTTGCTTTTACATCAATTTCAAATGTAATAAAGAAATCGTTTGCTGATAAGCAAATAATTATTTTATATTCTAGTTTAGAACAAGAAAGTGCATATGGTTATAAGAAATTAATAGAATCATTTAAAAAATATCATATAAATAATTACATAAAGTATAATGTAAAGAATAAAAGTGATATTGAAAATTTGCAAGTATTAGAAAACGATGCAGAGAAAAGTGTTGTGCTTCTTATAACTTCAAATATATTCTTAAATAATAATCAAAAGGTTAAAGAAATATTTGAAAAAATCAAAATGCCTATTATTGCTTTTTCAAAAACAGAATTAGAAAAATTTAATGGTGTTTTATCTCTTGGTGTGAATTATACTGTTCTTGGTTCTCAAACAGGAGAAATAATTAATAATTTATTAAAAAATAATAATTTTAAACCAAGAGAAAGTATTGCATTAGCTAAGTTATATGAACTTACAGTTAATTTAAAACATGCAAATGAAATTGAATTTAATATTCCTCAGGATTTAATAAAAAATGCTAATTCAGTAATTAAATAATTAATGGTGTACTAATGAAAGTTGATACTAATGTAAACAATGAAAAAGAATTTGTGATTGCAATTGGTGGAAGATTAGACGCAAATACTGCAAAAGATCTAAATAATATTTTATCTAAGACTTTAGATAATGGATATACTAACGTTTTAATTGATTGTGCAAATTTAAAAGAAATATCCTCTGCAGGATTAGATTTTTTACTTAAAAATCATAATAAATTTAATGAATTTAATGGTTCACTTGTACTTAAAAATACTTCATATGAGCTTGAGAAAATATTAAATAAAGAAAATGCTAGTTCAATAATTTATGGAAAGACCTCATCTCATAGCGTTGTTGTCGACAAACCTAATAAATTTATAAAAGATGATAATACTATATATAAGTATTATAAGGCATTATATCATACACCAAATACTACACTTGAAGCTTTTGGAAATCCCGATAAATTTGAATTTCAAGAATTTGCTCCTACAGACCCTTTTTTGCTCCAATACTCTCCTAGCACAATTGGATTAGGACTTGGCTCTTTATCATATGATATAAAGACATCGCATGATAGTTTTGGGGAATTTTTGAATATAGGAAATTATACTTTTCATATGCCTCCTAAAGATAATTGTTACCCAGATTATCAAAAAGTAAATAATATTCATGAAAATTCTATTTATAAAATTCACACATTATATGCTTTAAGAGCATATAATGATTTTTGTAATGTTATTAATTTTAGCAATGAAGATAATAATTCACTTAATTTATCAGATCTATTAAAAGTCCTTATGAATCAAACAAAATCTAAGGCTATTTCTTTTGTTATTTGTGGAAAAATTAAAAATTTTTGTGGAGTAAAATTAACAAAAGCTATTTTAGCCAGTAAAAATAACAATATTTTTAGTATAAATAATTTTAATAATAATTTTAAAATTATAACACAAGATGATTACCATAATCATATAGCTATCTTAGTTGGATTTGCGATAAATAATACAAATAAAATTATAAGTAAATTTTTAAAACCATACTATGGTTCTAATCCATCGCTTTTCACACATATACATAGTTTAATTTTTAATTATCAACCTTTAAAGTTTTCGTACAAAGATTCAGTGAATGATTTGATTGAAGCATTCATGAGGGATAATAAAGCACTTGATTTGTGTCATATTATAAATGACCCTATAAACAATAATGAAACATCATTTGTCGATGGCATATGCTACTTTAATTCTTTAAATGAATTTAAAACGGGAGAATTTAAATAAATGAGTATTATATTAAATAGTATAAATAGCGGATTAATCTTATCGTTAATTGCGATATCTTTTTATGTTTGTAGCTCGAAATTAAAATTTGCTAATATCGCATTAGGTTCATGCTTTTGTGTTTCCGGTTTTTTATCAGCATTACTATTTAACTTCACTGGTTCATTATTTTTGGCAGTCATTATTCCATTTTTATTTAATATTATATTAGCAATTTGTAATATTATATTTATAAAACTTAAAATCGATAAATTTCTGTCTAATATTTTAATTTTAGGTTTATCAAATATTATCATAAACTATATATCAATTAATCCGAGATTGTTTGAAAATAGCATTTCGGTTAATTATAGTTTAAATGAATTTAGTTTATTCTCTATTTTAGTCATAATTAATATTTTTGCTTTTTTTACATTTTCATTACTAATAAAAAAAGACAATTCTTTTATTAATTCTTTATACATATTAAGTTTGGCAAATATTTTTTCAGGGTTTGCAGGACTTTTTAATGTTATTAAAAGCACTGTCTTAAATTTTGACTATGTCACACCAGTAATTATTTCAATCACAGCTTTTTTAGTTTCAAGACTATTTTTAGGAAAATATCAGAAAATATCAACGAAATTGTTACTTTTGATAACGTCATCAATTATAGTTAGTCAATTGTATGAATTATTAATTGTTTTTAAATTTGATTTTATAACTATTAATGCTTTATATATTTTTTTAGCAGTAGTTATAGAAGTTTATTTAAAATTACACTATTCTAGATTTTCAATATACGATGACATTTCATTATTAGATAATATAACTAGCACTTCAGAAAGTAAAAAATCTTTTACTAGTATAGATTTTGTTAATGCAATTAAATCTCAATATATTTAATTAATCCATTTTTTGTGCAGCATACACACTGTTTGTTGTATAGTCTAAATAGTTTGCCAAATGAATAAATGAAATGGGATTAACAGATTTTTTGTTAACTTTAACTTCGTAATGTAAATGATTTCCAGTTGAACGTCCTGTAGAACCGACTAATCCTATTATATCTCCCCTATTTATAATTTTTCCTTTAGGTACTAAAATTTTAGAAAGATGTGCATAACGTGAAATTACATTTTTTTTATGCCTAATATCAACCATATATCCATAAGTATTGCTATATTTTGCTTTTACGACTACGCCCTTTCCAGTAGAATGAACAGGCGCACCATATTTAGCTGAAAAATCTATACCTAAATGTTTTACAATTTTTCCTGTAAAAGGTGAACGTCTAATTCCAAAATTTGAGCTAATGATATTGCTTTTTAATGGTAATCCTATTGGCAAAACTTGGACCATTTTGTTAATTTTATCCATTTGTTTAATTAACTCTTGTCTTTTTAAATCATCGAAATTTTCGATATTAAAGCTATCTTTGATAAGATTTTTATCAGCTGATGAATTAGTGTCTTTTTCTAGACCGCCAATTGGTGCCTTTGGAACATTAACTAAATTACTGCTTGCTGCAATATCAATTTTAGTTGTATTTTCTATTAAATCAGCAAGTTCCTTATTTCTTTTACTTATATTAATTTCATATTCGGAAATTTTTTTATTTGCATCAAGAATTTTTGCTAACTCAGTTTCAAGATATGTATTTTTTCTTTCTAAAAACTCTTTTTCATTTTTTAAATTTCTTAATTTTAAATCTCCTAGCATATAGGCAAAATGCTTCTTGGTTTGAGTTATTGCACTAGATGATGAAAAAAATCCAACTGCAAAAAATCCAAAAAGAAATAAAAAGAAAAAAGACATGAAGACTATAAGTGGTAAAACGTCAATTTCAAATTTTCTTAATTCTTTTGAATTTGGTAATAAATACCAAAATTGTATTTGTTTATCTTTTAAACGCATTTTTAACTACAAAATATAAATAGAGTAATTTCTTTAAGATGCTATAAGTTCTCTTGCGGAAGCTTTTGAAGCTTCTGTCACTTCATAACCAGCTATCATCCTTGCAATTTCCTCTATTCTATCTTCTCCTTTAATCTCAATTATTTGGCTTAAAACTAAATTACTATCATTTTTAAACACCTTATAATGAGTATCAGCTAGCGATGCAACTTGTGGTAAATGTGTAATACAAATTACTTGTGACGTTGATGATAGTTCTTTTAACTTTATTCCTACTGCGCGTGCTGTCTTTCCAGACATTCCGCTATCAACCTCATCAAATACTAAAACATTTACGCCGTACTTATCTTTTAAAATTTTCTTTAGAACAAGTAAAATTCTTGAAAGTTCACCGCCAGAAGCAATTTTCTTTAAAGGCTTAACTTCATATCCTTTGTTCAAAGAGAGCATAAATTCTACATCATCGCCCCCTGTTTCGTCAATCTCTGTCCTATTAAATTGAACTTCAAACTTCGCATTTGGTAAATTTAGCTCACTAAGCTCTAATTTTACATTTTCTTGAAGCTTCTTAGCAAATATTTTTCTTTCATTTGATAATAATTGAGCAAGTTTACTAACTTCTTGTTTTGCTTCAATAACTTTATCTTTTAATTTATCAAAGTTATCAAAATCCTTGTATGAATTTAACTCACTAACGATTTTTTCATACATTGTAATAAGCCCTGCTTCGTTTGTTGCATATTTTCTTTCTAATTTAGCAATATCAGAAAGTTCTTCTCTAAGATTTTCTAAATAGTCGTTATCGACGTTTAGTGACGATGAGTATTTATTAAATTCATTTTCAAAATCAGAAATAAGTGGTTGTAAACTTGCGAAATTATCTTCTAGATATGTAGCGCTTTCATCACATTTTGAAATTTTATTAAGTCTTTTGTTAATTTCGTTTACAATACAAAATAAGCCATTATCATTCATTAAAAAGTCTGATATTTCGTTTGATAATTCCTGAATTTTTTCAATTTCAGTAAATTTTTTGATTTCGTTTTCCAAAAAAGCATGTTTTCCATTTGATAAATTAACAGTTTCTAAATCTTCTTTTATAGCATTTAATTCAGCTATCCTAAGTGCTGTTTCATTTCTTTTAAGCTCAAAAGTGTTATATTGTTTTTCTAATTCCTTATAATTTTTATATTTTTCTTTATATTCTTTAAGTTTATCATCAAGTTTAGAGTATCTATCTAATACTGTTAAATGATATGCCGGATTTAGTAAATCAACGTGTTCATTTTGGTTACAAAGGGAGATAATTTTAGATGTTACTAACTCAAGAGTAGAAAGATTAGAAAGAATACCATTTATGTATATACGCGATTTGTCTTTGTTAATTATTCTACATATTATAAGCTCTTTTTTATTTGTTTTATCAGATTTTGCAATATCAGGTAATAAATAGTATGTGTCATCTTTAAAATATGATAAATCGAATATTGCCTGGATTTTGCAAGAATTCCCATTAGGTCCAATTACATCTAAATTTGCTCTTTGGCCAAGAATCATATTTATAGCTGAAATAATGATAGATTTTCCAGCTCCAGTTTCACCTGTAATAACATTAAATCCATCATGAAAATCAATTACAGATTTTTTAATGATAGCTAAATTTTCTATATCAAGTTCTTTAAGCATTAAAATATCCTCTTTAATATATTAATAATATATTTAGAACTTGATTATATTTTGCATTTTTTTGAAACATTTTTAAAGATTTTGTAATAAATTTTTATCACATATTCCTAATTGGCCTAAACTAATATTATTTGCTTTTGCGTAGACTTCTCTATATACACCTTCAAGATAAGTTCTATACTGACATCTACTCATATTATCAATTTCATTTTTAAATTTATCTAAAGAAATGAATCCAAGTCTTAGCGCAATTTCTTCTGGGCATGCCATTTTTAGACCTTGTCTTGCTTCAACAATTTCAACAAAGGTTGAAGCTTCAGATAAAGCTGATGTTGTGCCGCTATCTAACCACGCGACTCCTCTTCCCATAGGGTAAACTCGTAATTTTCCCCTATTTAAATACTCAACATTAACATCAGTAATTTCGTATTCTAATCTTTTTGAAGGTTTTAAATTTGTTGCGATATCAATTACATCATTATCGTATATATATAAACCAGGAACGATATAGTTAGACTTGGGTTTTTGAGGTTTTTCTTCTATACTTATAACTTTTCCTTCGTTATCAAATTCAATAACACCAAAATCTCGAGGGTTTGTTACTGGGTATCCAAAAATAGTAGCTCCATTTTTATGGTCTCTGATAGCTTGAATAAGTCCAAAATCACCATAAAAAATGTTATCTCCCAAGATTAGTGTTACATTATCATCACCAATGAAATCTTTACCCAAAATAAAAGCTTCTGCAATACCTTTTGGCAATTGTTGAACAATATAACTAAAATTTAACCCGAACCTACTTCCATCACCTAAAAAATCTTTTAAGACAGGAGTATCTTTAGGGGTTGATATAATACAAATATCTTTAATACCTGCAAGCATTAATGTAGATAGAGGGTAATATATCATTGGCTTATCAAAGACAGGGAGCAATTGCTTACAACAAACTTTTGTTAGTGGATAAAGTCTCGTCCCTGTTCCTCCAGCTAAGATGATTCCCTTCATTAAACTCCTTTATGGTTTTATTGATCACTACTTTAGCTTAAAATTACTGATTTTGGAACTTAGCATATTTCTTTCTAAACTTATCTACACGACCTTCAGAGTCAATAATTTTTTGTTTTCCTGTGTAGAAAGGATGACATTCGTTGCATATACCAACATGAATTTCTTTTGATGTAGAACCAACTTCAAAAGTATTACCACAACCACTACATATAACTTTTGATTGATAAAATTCTGGATGTATATCTTTTTTCATAATTATCTCTTAACTTATTTAAATAACAAATAAATAAAAAACGAAGCCTTGTAAAAAAGCTTCATTAATTTTCTTAGTAAACTTATAAACTTCTTGTGAGTTTATCCTATTTATAATATAAAATCAACTAATTACTATTAAAAATATAATAAATTGTATACGATAACAAAAGAAAAATTAAATTTTTATAAGGGTTAAAAATAAACATAGTCACGAATTATTCTCATAGTAATCAAACAGTTAATCCAAAAATATAATAGTATTAATAATATTTTTAGGTATTATATTTCCTCTCTTATTTAAATCATTTACTACGGTAAAAGCAGGTACTATCGGAATACATCAAAGACTTGGAGCTGTAAAAGATGAACCTTTACATGAAAGGTTACATTTTATAATCCCCTTTATTGATGAAATAATTTTAATGAATACAAAACTTATAAATAATAAACACAATACAGAATAGGCATCAAAAGATTTACAAACTGTAAGAACTCAAGTTTCTGTTCAATATTCTTTAAATAGTAGTTTTGCGCCTCAAGTTTATAAAAAATAGGCTTAGAATCAGCTATTACACAAACTCTTATTGAGCCAGCAATATTAGAGTCACTTAAAGCTGTAACAGCCAAATATACTACTGAGGAGCTTGTAACACAAAGGGCAAAAGTTAAAGTTGAAAAACAAGAATCAATAACAAATTTTATAAATAATACGTGAAAAGCAAAAGATGTACTTGGTGAATTTAATGTTGTAAATGTTGCGATAATAGATTGTGGTTTTTCTCAAGAATTTAACAGAGCAATTGAATTAAAAGTTAAAGCTGAGCAAGAAGCATTACAAGCAAAAAATGAAAAAGCGAGAAGATCAACACAAGCTGAAGCAGCGCGTTAGAGATAAAGCTAGCGACAGATGCTGAGGCATATAAAATAGAAACTATTTCAAAAGCAAGAGCAGAGGCTATGAAACGAGAAGCAGAAGCATTAAAGAAATCATCCTGATTTAATTAAGCTTAAAATTGCAGAGAAATGGAATGGAGAGTTGCCAAAAATTTCATCTGGGGAAACTATGTTTCCTATGATCAATTTAAGTTAAGTAAATAAGTAATATAATTAATATTAGAGACGCAAATCTACCTTACACTGTTAAGGTTCAGTGAAAAAATCAATTTGCGTTATGAGATTAGAAAGTTCGTTAAATTATGAAGCATTTTGGAAAATTGCTTTATAGTTACAATTGATATACGCCTATTTTCAAGATTTATATCAAATATTAATGAATATGGACTAAAAAGAAAAATTATATTTAAATTCAATAAAAATTATTCAGCCTTTCACTGCCATCAACAAAAACATGAACCAACAAGCTCTACTCTACGCAGCCAAAGGTAAATAAAAAATATAATTACGTAACGAGTCGAAAAATTCATTTAAAGTACTAGTCTTTTTGATAAATTTATTCGCAGGTGTACTGGAGGTACAGCAAGAATAAATTTATTAAAATAACGAAATAATTTAAATGAAATTTCTAATCGTAATAGCAATTTGATTTTTTTACTGAACTAAAGAAAAATGCGGAAGAAGGGAATCGAACCCCCACGCCTAAGGCATCAGATCCTAAATCTGACGTGTCTACCAGTTCCACCACTCCCGCGTACTGAACTCTTTTGACTTTTTTAATTCTATATTAACGTAACAAAAATATCAAGTAATAGCTTAAAAATTTTTTTAAATTTTTAAAAACTAATTAGCTGATTCTTTTTTCTTAACATTTTTTGTTTCTTGTTTATCGACATAAACAACTTTTGGACTATCGCCATTAATAATAGTTTCTTTTGAAATTATTACTTCTTTAACGCTATCTCTTGAAGGAATATCATACATAATATCAAGCATAATATTTTCCATTATTGCACGAAGTCCACGAGCACCAGATTTCCTTAATATTGCTTCTTTGGCTATTTCAACGATTGCATCATCTGTAAATTTTAGCTCAACATCTTCAAGCTCAAATAATTTCTTATATTGTTTAACAAGAGCATTTTTAGGCTCTTTTAATACTCTTATTAACGCTTCTTCATCTAGCTCTTCTAATGTCGCAATTATTGGAAGTCTTCCCACAAATTCTGGGATTAGACCAAAATGAAGTAAATCTTCTGGTTGAACTTTTGATAACAACTTACCTTTTTCAGAATCAACTTTAACTTTTATTCTTGTTTCAGTAGCTTTGACACCAAAACCTAATTTCTTTTCACCTACTCTTCTTCTTATGATATCTTCTAATCCAACGAATGCTCCACCACAAATAAATAATATATTACTTGTATCAACTTGCAAAAATTCAGATTGTGGATGTTTTCTTTCTCCCTTTGGTGGAACACTTGCGATAGTTCCTTCTAAGATTTTAAGGAGTGCTTGTTGTACGCCTTCCCCCGAGACATCTCTTGTTATTGAAGGATTATCTGACTTTTTAGAGATTTTATCGATTTCATCGATATATACTATACCTCTTTGAGCCTTTTCTACATCGTAATCAGCAGCTTGAAGCAAATTTAAAATAATATTTTCGACATCTTCTCCTACATATCCCGCTTCTGTTAAAGAAGTAGCATCAGTAATTGTAAAAGGAACTTTTAAGATCCTTGCGAGCGTTTGCGCAAGGAGTGTTTTTCCAGAACCAGTTGGTCCTATGAATAAAACGTTTGATTTTGCAAGCTCAACGTCTTTTGAATGGTTTTTCGAATTAATTCTTTTATAGTGATTGTAAACGGCAACAGAAAGAACTTTCTTAGCTCTATCTTGTCCTATTACGTATTCATCTAAAAATTCTTTTAATTCTCTCGGAGTAGGAAGTTTGTCGCCATTAAGAGTATTATTTGCTTCTTTTAACTCTTCTTCAATAATATCGTTACAAATTTCAATACATTTATCACAAATATAGGCATTATTACCGCCAATTAGTTTAATTACTCCCTCATCTTCCGTAGATCTGTTACAAAAAGAGCAAACAACAGTAGCTATATCATCTCTTTTGTTATCTTTTGAATCATTTTTATTGTTGTCTTTATCTTTTGCCAATTTACAATCCTTCTTAATTAATTTTTAGCTGCATCTACTCTCTTATCAAACACGTTATCAATTAAGCCGTATTCTTTAGCTTCAAGTGCAGACATAAAATTATCTCTATCTGTATCTTTTTCTATTTGCTTAATATTTTTTCCTGAGTGAAATGCTAAAAGTTGGTTTAATTCTTTTTTTACTCTAGCCATTTCCCTAGCATGGATATCGATATCAGAAGCTTGACCTCTAAAACCACCAAGAGGTTGGTGAATCATAATTCTTGAATGCGACAAAGCAGAACGTTTTCCTTTAGCTCCACCAGAAAGAAGCACTGCACCCATGCTAGCAGCTTGTCCAACACAAACAGTTGCAACATCTGGTTTTATATATTGCATTGTGTCATAGATTGCCATACCAGCAGAAACTGAACCTCCAGGACTATTAATATAAAGATAAATATCCTTTTCAGGATCTTCGCTTTCTAAAAATAGTAATTCAGCAGTGATAATATTTGCGACATTATCATCAACCTCTGTTCCTAAAAATATAATTCTATCTTTTAAAAGACGTGAATAAATATCATAAGAACGTTCACCTCTTCCTGTTTGCTCAATTACATAAGGTATATAATTCATAAAAACCTCTCTTATTAAATTGTTATAAATAATTATTTAAACTTGTTCTTAAAAAATTAAGCTTCTTCTTTTTTCTTTCTTCCCCTCTTTTTAGGAGCTTCTTCTGCGCCCTTAGCTTCAGTATTGCTTATAGCAGCATCATCTTTAGCTTTTTTAGAAGCTTGTTTTTTCACCTGTTTAGTTGAATCTTCATTTTTTTCGCTTGCACTTTTTTTACTTGAAGATTTGCTAGCTTTTTTATTTGAAGATGATTTTTCATCTGAAACTTCAACATAAGTAATATTTGCTTTATCACATAGCATATCCCAAGTTTTAGTTCTAATTAATTCTAGAATGATACTTGGCTTCAAATTATTTGCCTTGATATCGTGTTTAATTTTATCAACGCTTACATTAGTTTCATTTGAAATCTTATTTATGTAATCATTGTAATCATCATCAGTTGCATCAATATTTTCTTTCTTTGAAATAGCATCAATTAAGAAAGCAACTTGTATTCTTTCCTTTGCAAGGTTATTATAAACACTTCTTATATGTTCAAGTGTTTCATTACTTACCTTTGAAAGATCAATTTGGTGTGTATATTGAGAACCTTGCATATTTAAAACATTTTGTATTTCGTTATCAAGCATAACTTGTGGAATTTCAAAATCATAAGATTCTAATAATTTATGAATGACAGCAGATTTTTTTCTTTCATCATTTGCTTTTTGAATTTCACTTTCGATGACGCTTGACATTCTATCTTGAAGCTCTTTTACACTGCTTAGTTCATAACCTGGCAAGCTTTTTACAAAATCATCTGTAAGCTCAGGAGTAACTTTTTGTAAAATTTCAAGTAAATTAATTTTATATGTAACATCCCCTGCTTCAAAATCTCCTTTGCTATTAGAAATTTTGATTGTTGATTTACAATCTTTAGATTCACCAACATTCATATTTAATAATGAATCTCTTACAACGCTATCAAAACTAGCACTTCCTTCAATATTCCACGCATCTTTATCAAAAGCTCTAACGTATTCCCTAGATTCTTCGCTAGTACCATCATTATAAGATACAACAAAATTAAATTTTACAGTATCATTTTCGTTTGGTTTTTTTCTATCATTAACAAGCTCAAGTTTGCTGTGGTAACCTAATAGTTGATTAATAGCTTCATCAACTTTATCTTGAGTAAATTCGTCTTTTTGAGCTTCAACTTTTATTCCTTCAAAGTTTGGAACTTCTGGTGGAGTTGGGAAAACTTCAACTGTTGCTGAAAATGAAAATCCATCTTCTTTTGTATCATCTTTAAAATTTACATCTGTAACTTGTAATACTTTTAAATTATTAGCTTTGATACCACTATCAATTGATTCACGCACCAATTTCTCTTTTGCATCTGCAATAAGTGCATCTTTATACATAGATTCAATCATATTAATTGGCGCTTTTCCTGGCCTAAAGCCGTTAATTTTGATTTTTTGTTGAGTATTATTTAATACTTGCTTATATGATTTTAAGAAATCTTCTTTACTTATGACGATATCAAGTGATTTTTTAACACTGTTTATATCATTTATTTTACAATTAAACTTTTGACTATCCGAACTCATTAAACATTCCTTTAGATAAAAATATAAATAAATTAGTTAATAAAATTAAAAGGTTTTTATTACAAAAAATTTTTTTGTATACAAAACAGTGATAAGATTATCAGAAAGTACTAAATATTACAACGGTTTTTAAAAATGAATTAATATTAGCATTTAAAAAAATCGATGAGTCAAGAATTTATCAACTACTCACAAGGAACGATAAGTACAGGGATTCTTGATTCTCTTAATACCTTTTCAGACACTGAACCTAAAATTAATCTTCTAAGCCCTGCTCTTCCATTACTAGACATTACAATAAGATCAATATTATTGTTTTTGGCATAATTTACTATGGCAGCGTGAACAGATTCTGAACCTTCTAGGACTAGTGGCGTAACTTTTTTATACCCGATCTCATTTGCAAGCTTATCTAAATCTTTTTTTACTTCTTCTAAAATTTTCTTTTGTACATCTTCTGAAATTAAGTTAGGTTGTTCAATGACTGAAAACAAAGCTGTTTCAGCTAAATCTGTTACTACTGCAACAAGGATAATCTGAGCTTCATATTTTGATGCAATATCTTTTGCAATACTAAAAGCTTGTTTAGAGTTATCGGATAAATCTGTACACAAAACTATTTTTTTTATCAATTTAATTTAGCCTTAAATAATAAAATTTATAAAATACAATAAAAAAATAAGCTATTACTGCATTATAAAATCTTTAAAATAAACTGAAACTACCACACTTTCTTCAAGGCCTAAAGCTTCATTTATAGCATCTACTAGCTCTTCTTTTAATGCTTCCTTACCCTCTTGTGTTAAAAGTTCGTTTGGTGTTTTGTACGACAAAGTAGAAATTATTGCATCTCTAATCATCGCGTCACGTTTTTCAAAAAGTTTAGGAAGAGATTTTGAATCAACTCCACCTTCTCCACCTTTTTCTTCTTTATCTTTTTCATCACCGCCAGAAAGTACGCTTGGATCATATTCAACTAAAATTGTAGTACGTAAAAAGTTTGAAGCTTTAGCTAAGTTTACAACAAACGTATCAAATTCATAAACTTCAAGTTTAGCATTTTCTTCACTTACCTCAGTGCTTGCCTCTTTTTTTGCACCAGCATCATCTTTTTTACCTAAGACAAAAAATGCTACTGCCCCACCAATCACAGCTAATAAAACGACTATAATTAATATTA
>CAKMMH010000020.1 GCA_927798255.1 uncultured bacterium
AGCACTCTTAGTTTTTTTAAGAGATCTCAAGACCTATAAAGTAAGAATTTTATGGGGAAGGGGATTTTTCTTGCTAGTTTTTTTATTATTTGCAGGAATAGTCCATTTTATTGCCATTTTGGACTATCTACACATAATATAAACATAATATAATAAGTGTAGAATAAAAAATAGTTATTTTGTACTAACAAGAGTTTTAGGTCCCCCGTTTTTAGGCCTTTTCATGGGGTTGTTTCGCTCGAGGTCTTCTTTCCCCGATGATTACTAGATTGCCTATCTTTTTATTATCAAAGTATATATTTTCAAAAATAGGAAAGTTCCCTTTAATTATTTGCTTTTACCTTAAAATAATATATAGTAATTTTCCGTATATATTTAAAATATGAAAAGTTTTTGTTTATTTTTTTATCTATATACATGTCTAAAAAATTTAAAATAAAAGTGAGATTATAAAAAATATGAATACAGATAGTATGAGTAGTGCTGGCTCTTTTGCTAGCGAGTTTGAAACTCTTGTAAAAAAACAAGTAGATTCAATTAAATTAGGAAATATTGTTACAGGTACTGTGGTAAATATCGGAAAAGAAATGGTAACAATAGATATCGGTTTTAAATCAGAAGGTGTTGTTCCAACTCAGCAATTCCAAGGAATCGATGGAAAAATCGATGTAAAAGTAGGAGATGAAACAGAAGTATTTATTCTTCAACTTGAAAACGAACAAGGACAAGTCGTTCTTTCAAGAGAAAAAGCAATGCAAAAAAGAGTTTGGGAACACGTTGAGCAAACTTTTGCAGAAGGTGCTTTGGTAACTGGTAAGGTTATGCAAAAAGTTAAAGGTGGACTTCAAGTTGATATCGGAATTCCTGCATTCTTACCTGGGTCTCAAGTTGATATTAGACCTCACAGAAATTTAGATAAGTTTTTAGGTGAAGTTTACGATTTTAAAGTTCTTAAAATCACAAAAGATAAAGGAAATATCGTAGTTTCAAGAAGAGCTGTTCTTCTTTCTGAAAGAAGTCAATTAAGAGAAGAAACTCTTAAGGTTATCCAAGAAGGCGTCGTAATGGAAGGTACTGTTAAGAACATTACAGATTACGGTGTATTTATCGACCTTGGTGGAATCGACGGACTTCTTCACATAACAGATATTTCTTGGGGTAGAGTAAATCACCCAGCTGAAAAACTTAATGTTGGAGACAAAGTTCCAGTTGTAGTTCTTAAGTATGATGAAGAAAACGAAAGAGTAAGCCTTGGTATGAAACAATTAAAAGAAGATCCATGGCTTCACGTTGATGAAAGATATCCTATCGGCTCAAGAGTTGTTGGTAAGGTATTCTCAATCGTTGATTACGGTGCTTTTGTTGAGCTTGAAGACGGTGTTGAAGGTCTTATCCACGTTTCAGACATGAGCTGGACTAAGAAATCTAAACATCCTTCAAAAATTGTTTCTGAAAAACAAATGGTTGAAGTTCAAGTTCTTGGAATTGACCACCAAGAAAGAAGAATTTCTTTAGGTATGAAACAACTTACAACTAACCCTTGGAACGAGCTTGCAAAACTTCATCCAGTTGGCTCAATCGTTACTGGTAAAGTTCGTTCAATTACAGAGTTTGGTATCTTTGTTGGTATCGAAGATGGCATCGATGGTCTTGTTCATGTTTCAGACTTCTCTTGGACTAAGAGAATTAAAGAACCAAAAGAAATCAGTGAACTTTACAAGAAAGGAACTGAAATCACAGCTAAAGTTCTTGAAATTGACGTCGAAAATGAAAGACTTAGCCTTGGTATCAAACAATTAGAAGAAGACCCATGGGAAAAAATCTCTATGCGTTACCCTGTTGGTTCAAGAGTTAAAGGTAAAGTTGCTTCAATTGCTGACTTTGGTGTATTTGTTGAACTTGAAGAAGGCGTTGAAGGTCTTATCCATACTTCTCAACTTGGACTTAACAAAGAAGATAACGTTAAAGATAACTTCAAAATTGGTGATGAAGTTGAAAGCGAAGTTATCAACATCGATAGAGATGAACACCGTATTAGTTTAAGTATCAGCATTATTAAGAATAGAGAAGAACATAATATGTCTAATTTCTCTGATGACGGTGCTGGTATGGCAGTGACATTTGGGGATTTGTTACGCCAAGCTAAAGACGAGAAGTAAAAAATTGGCGATGCATCCAAGATTGCGTCGTTATTTGAGGGAGGTGCAATCCTCGCTGTACAAATGTACGCCTCCGGTTGCTCCCCCTTCAAATGCTTAGCACTCTTGGCGCCTCGTCAATTTTTTAAGTGCGAAGTGTAGATAGTGTTTTTCTACTACTGATAAAAAAGAGCATGTGAAGTTAATTTTCATATGCTCTTTTTTTATGCGTGGCGACGCCTCGGCTATTTTGGGTCCCGTTCGTAAACTCGCCTTTCTCTTTCTATATTCTTGACGCTCAGCGCTTCTTTTATATCTAATATATCCAGTCAGATTTTTTTGCCTCGCTTAGAATGGCTAGCAATCTTAACCCTGCATAATAATGGCATTCAAAATTTTTTGTTGGGCGACCCATAAAGGGTCGGATTGGGTGGGGCTACGACAACCGGGTAGCTTGAATATCACCTTCGGCTCTATTCAACCTCACCCGCTCTAAAACATCTAAGCTTTTTTATTACCTTTTTATCAGATGTCGGTAATCATGAGTGGCAGATGATTGCGATGATTCCAGCTAAGCAAGCAAGCAGTGCTGCTCGGAGCGCCATCACCATAAAAAGCGCCTAGAAAGAAAATCTCGCACCCTCTAGTTGATTATTGAGTTCGGATGCCCAATCGGTGTTGATTGGTAATGGGAAGAATCTTGCGAGAATTGTAGCCAAAATGCAATTTTTAAGTTCCTTTGTTAGCTAATGGAAAAAACGAAAACGGAGTAAAATCTTTATTTTTGGAAAAAGCTTCTACTCCTAACAATGATAAAAATCAAATCGCGTTTTTTTTCTTTTTGATCCAGGGACTTTTTTAATTAGTTGAATTACTTGCAAAATTTTATAAAAAAGTTCAGTTAGTATTTGTTATAAAATAATATTTTGATTTTTAGGTTTAGTTTTTTAGATGGTAGATTTTAAGTATATTATGGTTTTTTTTCTATTTTTTTTATGCTACAATCAATTCTCAGTTTTTAGATACGCCTATAGCTCAACTAGGTAGAGCAACGGATTCCAAATCCGTAGGTTGGGGGTTCGATTCCTCCTGGGCGTGCCATTTTCCCATTTTCTGTTTCTGTTTAACTACCAGTTTTTTCTTAATATCCATTATAGAAAGGTGTTTTTCTTAAATTCAATTTTTTTAATGGATTATCCGATATTTCTACTAGTGATTTTAATTTAAAAATTTTTATAGGTTTATAAATATGGATATTTCAACACTTCTAAAATTTGCTTGCGAACAAGATGCATCAGACCTCCATATAAGTGCAGGAGAAACGCCAATTTTAAGAGTACATGGTGATATGAAACATGTTAGCACTGATGTATTAGACGCTCAAGAAACAAGAAAAATGATTTATGATATAATGAACGATTATCAAAGAAAAATTTTTGAAGAAAATAATGATGTTGATTTCTCAATTGAATTTGGTGAAATGGCAAGATTTAGGGTAAATGTATTTTGTCAGCAACGTGGTCTTGGGGCAGTTTTTCGTAAGATTCCTACAAAAATTTTAACCATGGAAGAACTAGGACTTCCTCGAATTTTCTCAAATGTAATAAGAAAAGAAAGAGGATTAATTTTAGTTACAGGTCCTACAGGTTCTGGTAAATCTACAACTCTTGCTGCAATGTTAAATCAAATTAACGAAGAGCGAGAAGGACACATTTTAACAATTGAAGATCCAATAGAGTTTGTTCATCAATCAAAAAAATGTCTTGTAAACCAACGTGAACTTGGAGCTCATACAAAAAGTTTTTCAAATGCACTTCGTGCGGCATTAAGAGAAGATCCAGATTACATTCTAATAGGTGAGCTTAGAGATTTAGAAACAATTCAGCTTGCTTTAACTGCTGCTGAAACTGGTCACCTTGTTTTTGGAACTCTTCACACCTCAAGCGCTCCTAAAACTATTGACCGTATAATTGACGTGTTTCCAGCTGCACAGCAAGGACAAGTTCGCTCAATGTTCTCTGAGTCAATTCAAGCAGTCATAACTCAAACACTTTGTAAAAAAATAGGTGGTGGACGAGTTCCTGCATTTGAAATTTTAATTGGTACAACTGCTGTTAGAAATTTGATTCGTGAAGGAAAAATTCATCAAATTCCAAGCACTATGCAAACTTCTCAAAATATTGGTATGCAAACTCTTGATATGCATTTAAAAGCATTAGTAGAAAAAGGACTTATAGAACAAGACATAGCACTTGAAAAATCTCAAAATCCACAAGCCATTTTAGGTGGAATGTAAGTTTAAAAATTAAAGGAATATTTTTTATGACTCCAATATCAAACTTATTAAAATTAATGGTAGAAAATAAAGCATCTGATTTATATATCACAGTTGGGGTAGAACCAATGCTTAGAATTAATGGTGTGCTTAGTCCATGTGTTAATGAGAAGCTAACAGATGAAGATGCTATTAATCTTGCAAAAAGTGTGATGAATGAAAAAGAACAGAAGAATTTCGAAGAAACAAACGAGGAAAATTTAGCACTTGATTATAATGAGCTGGGGCGTTTTAGAGTAAATGTTTTTAAACAAAAAAATCAAGTTGGTATGGTTATAAGGCATATTAACGCAGTTATTCCAAGTATTGAAGAGTTAAAATTACCTGTACTTTTAAAAGATATCATAATGTTAAATAGGGGACTTGTTCTTATTGTAGGAGCAACAGGTTCTGGAAAGTCTACTTCTCTTGCAAGCATGATTGATTATAGAAATGAAAATCGCACGGGGCATATTTTATCAATTGAAGACCCAATAGAGTTTGTGCATTTTCATAAAAAATCAATTATTACTCAACGTGAAGTTGGAATGGATACGATGGATTATAAGATAGCACTTAAAAATGCTTTAAGACAAGCGCCAGATGTGGTATTTATCGGTGAGATTCGAGATGAAGAAACCATGAATGCTGCGATAAATTTTTCTGAAACAGGACACCTTTGTTTGGCAACACTTCATAGTACGAATTCAAATCAAGCGATAGAGAGAATCGTAAACTTTTTTCCACCTGAAAAACATGCTCAAGTTTATATGGATTTAAGTTTAAATTTACGTGCTCTTATAAGTCAAAGGTTGATTCCAACAGTCGATGGAAAGAGGAGAGTTGCATTAGAAATTATGCTAGATAGTGAAAGAATAAAAGATTTAATACATAAAGGAGAGGTTTCACAACTAAAAGAGGCTATTGAAAAAGGTGAAAGTTCTGGAATGAAAACTTTTGATAGTTATCTTTATGATTTATACAAAGAAGGTGCTATTTCATTAGAAACTGCGTTAGCTAACGCAGACAGTGAAAACAACTTAAGACTTAAAATTAAATTTGAAGAGGAAGGAAAAGAAAGTGATTCTGAAACAGGATTAAGATTAAATTTCTAATAATTCAAATAAAGAGCAATCGATATAAAACCCCGTAGGGGTAATTCAAAAGGAGCGAAGTGACTGGCGCCAGGGCGCGCGGGTTCTGTAGACATACGTATGTGCGGCTAACCGGGTGAGGTCGTAAAAGCAAAGCTTTTACGAGCTACCCGCTTGTTATAACATCCCCATCAATCCCGACTCTTTATGGGGCGCCCAAAAATTTTGAATTAACGCGTGTTTCTAAATCAAAATTTACAAAATAGTTACAATCATTTTACAAAATTTGTACAACTTTTTTTTTCTTTTGCTTCTAAATAGATGTGCGTACGGTAATAACTTAAAGGAGGGGTTTTGTTTGTAAACCAAAATTTAGGTTATGGCGATGAAAAAAGAAATTATGGTAGTAACTGATTTAGAATTAGTTAATCGAGTAAAAAAAGGCGATCTAAAAGCCTTGGAAGATATCGTAGAAAAATACGAAGTAAAAGTATTTAATCTTGCAATGAAATTCATGGGTTCTCAAGAAGACGCAGAAGAAGTCTCTCAAGATGTTTTCCTAACTTTATATCAAAAAGCGAAAGGTTTCAAAGGTAATTCTGCATTTTCAAGTTGGCTTTATAGAATTACTGTAAACTCAGCTTTCATGAAACTAAGAAAAAGAAAAAAAGATCTTTGTATATCAATAAATGATTTAGTAACTCCTAATCAAAAAGATTGGGTAGAGAGGGATACATCTTATCATTCTTGTTCAGAAACAAAATTAGTTAACACAGAACTTACAGGAATTTTAAATAAGGCAATTTTAAAACTTCCTCAAAGATATAGATCTGTTTTTGTTTTAAAAGATATTGATGGTTTATCTAATCAAGAGGTTAGCTCGCTTTTAGATCTTTCAATGCCTGCTGTAAAATCTAGACTTCATAGGGCAAGGATAATGCTTCAAAAGAAACTAAATCCTTGTTATAAAGATTATGTTGGAGTAAATCCTCTAAGACAAGTTAACGCATATGAAAGTTATTAAGAAAAACATCTTTCCAAAAAAAGATTTTATTAATATTATAATAATATAATTTTTTTTAGGTTTTTAAATGGCTGCTAGAAAGTTACAGGCTTTTTGGTGGCCGTTTTCTTTATATCATTTCATTAACCTTTTTGATTGCTTTTTCTTCATTTTCATTTTTATTTTCTCTTTGCCCTTAATTTAATAAGTCTCTTTTTATATTTTTAAAATTTCCGTATAATTTATCTATGTATTTATAAATAGTGTTTTAATGTGATTTCCCTTTTAAATTGGAGATTTTAAAGGTGTTATAATGATTTTTGATGAATTAAGAAAAATAGCAAAAGAATATAATTATAAGTTACCATATTGGTTAGAAAAAAATATAGAGCCTGAGATCGTGTTTACAAATGAAAATAATGGTAAGAGAAATATTCTTCTTCTACATGGTTTATTTGGTGCAGTTTCTAATTGGGATAATATTATTGAACCATTAAAAGAGTTTGCAAATCCAATTACTATTTCTTTTCCTATCGCAACAGGAAAAATTTCTGATATCACAATTTCTTCTTTAACACTTTTAACGGAATATTTTATAAGGAAACAAAATTTTAGTAATTTAATAGTTTGTGGAAATAGCCTTGGAGGGCATGTAGCATTAAAACTTGCATTAGAATCACCACATCTTTTTGATAAAATGATTCTTAGTGGTTCTTCTGGGCTTTACGAGCATCAAGTAGAAAAATTACCACTAAAACCAACGGCAGAATTTGTTAGAAATCAGATGGAAAAAGTTTTTTTTAATAAAGAGTTTATTACAGATGATGGAGTTAAAAGCATAGTTGATTGCCTTTTAAATAAAAAAACATTTTTAAATTATGTAATAGCAGCAAAAAGTGCAAAACACGATAACCTAGAAAATGTTTTAGGAAATATAAATAAAGAAACACTGCTTCTTTGGGGTGAAGATGATGAGGTGACGCCTTTAGATATAGCACATACATTTAATAAATTAATCAGAAATTCTACTTTAAAAACAATAAAATCTTGTGGTCATGCTCCAATGATAGAACATCCAAAGTGGTTTGCAGATGAAATAAAAAATTTTATAACTAAATAAGCTTTATAAAAAGGTGTAGTGTATATGGATAATCAAAATGTAAAATTACTTTCAAATACTATTAGAGTGCTTTCTGCTGAAATGATAGAAAAAGCAAAGTCTGGACACCCTGGAATGCCTCTTGGTGCTTCGGATATCGCATCAGTATTATGGGGGTATTTTTTAAATTTTAATCCAAGTGATCCTTTATGGGAAGGAAGAGATAGGTTTGTTTTATCTGCTGGGCATGGTTCAGCACTTTTATATTCGCTTTTACATTTATTTTCGTATGGTTTAACAATTGATGATTTAAAAAACTTTAGACAACTTGATTCAAAGACTCCTGGGCATCCAGAATTTGGTGTAACAAAGGGAGTTGAAGTTAGCACTGGGCCTCTTGGAATGGGATTTGCAAATGCAGTAGGACTTGCACTTGCTTCAAAAATTAAGCAAGCAAGATTTGGAGAGCTTTTTAATTATAATGTTTATGCAATTTGTGGTGATGGATGTCTTATGGAAGGGATTTCATCTGAGGCTGCTTCACTTGCTGGTCATTATAAACTTAATAATTTAATTTTAATTTATGATAGTAATAATATTACAATTGAAGGAAATACAAGTTTATCATTTACAGAAGATACAAAAAAGAGATTTGAGAGCTACAATTTTTTAGTTTTAGAATGTAATGGACAAGATATTGAGAGTGCTTTTGATGCGTTAACTAAAGCTACAAATGAAAAAGAAAGACCTAGTATTATTATTGCAAAAACCACAATTGGTTTTGGAAGCGTAAATAAATCAAATACTTGTAAAGTGCATGGAAGTCCACTTGGTGCTGATGAGATAAAACTTATGAAAGAAAATTTTGGATTTCCAAGCGATGAGTTTTTTGTTTCAAATGAAGTTAAAAGTTTTTGTGAAAGTTTAATTAATAAAAAACAAGAAAAATATAATGCGTGGAATCAAGATTTTGAAAAGTTTAAAAGAACTAGTAAATATGAGGAGTTTAAAACATATAAAGAAAAGACTATACCAGAAAATTTAGAAAAAGAATTATTAGAAAAAATATCTATAATTGATAATGATGCAACAAGAAGTATCTCTGGAAAAACTCTTCAAGTGTTGTCTTCTTATTTACCAAATTTAATTGGAGGTTCTGCAGATTTAGCACCTTCAAATAATACTTATTTAGCTGATTCAAAAGATGTAACAAGCAATGATTTTGAAGGAAAAAATATTCGTTTTGGTGTAAGAGAAAATGCAATGGGGGCAATTATGAATGCGTTTTCTTATGAAAAAATGTGGTTTCCATATTGTTCAACATTTTTAGTATTTTCTGATTATTTAAGACCTACTATTAGAATGGCAGCTCTTGCAAAAATTCAAACTTTATTTATTTTTACTCATGATAGTATTGCAGTAGGTGAGGATGGTCCGACACATCAGCCAGTTGAAACAATTTCTTCTTTAAGGTTAATACCAAATCTTTATGTGTTTAGGCCAGCAGATGCAATGGAAGTTGTGATGTGTTATTTAAAAGCGTTAAGTTTAAAGGAAAGCCCAAGTGCGCTTTTATTTACTAGGCAAAAGCTACCTTTACTTGAAAAGGAAGAAGGATTTAATCCACATGATATTTTTAAAGGTGCTTATATTGTAAGAAATAAGGAAGTTTTAGATAAAGTTATCATTGCAACAGGTTCTGAAGTATCACTTGCTGTCGAGGTTTCAAAAGTGCTAGAAGAAAAAGGAGAAAAGTATAGAGTAGTTTCAATGCCATGTATGGAAGCTTTCTTAGAGCAAAGTAAAGAGTACCAAGAAAGCATAATTCCAAACACTGCAAGAATTGTAACAATTGAAATGGGAAGTACACTAGTTTGGGGAAAATTTGTAGGAAAAGATGGAATTTCAATAGGAATAGATACTTTTGGGGAATCAGCTCCAGCTTCAAAGCTTTTAGAGAGATATGGGTTTACAGCTAATAAAATAACTGAAAAAATTTTAAGTTTATTTTAATAATATTATTATTTCTTTATAATTTTAAAGGGAAAAATTAATACCCAAACGATCCTTATGCTGTTTTCAAGGTAAAAAATGTAAATTTAATTTATTGCCCATAGAAACTTTGATATTAATGTACTTTTTTCTTTGTTTATAAATGATCCCTAAATTAAGGGATAGAGCTTTTTTTGAACCAAATTAAAGTCTTTTTTCATCAAATATACTAGATTATGGTTGTTAATATTTTGAATAAATAATTTAAGGATTCTAAAGAAACACTGATTATCGCAAAATTTTAGTCGACCCCATGTGGAATATTTTGAATTAATTAGTGTTTCCCTAAAAAGAAATGTATGAATAATAGAGCTGATCAACTTCAATTTTTCCGTTTTTGTGCATTTTTGTTGATATGTGCTCATCATATGGGAAGATGTCAGCTCTCGTGGTTTCCACATGGAAATGGTGCTGCGAATGCGGTAGAATTTTTCATAGTATTAAGTGGGGCAGTAATAGGAATATCATCTTATAAAAGAGAAATTAAATGTTCATTTAGTAATATATTTGTCTATATTAAAAAGAAAATAAAATTGTTTTACCCTTTATATTTTATTACTACTATTTTTACAATAATTTTTTCGCCGATCCTTAATAACCTAATAGCGCATAATTTTGTTGGTTCTAAAAGAGAATTATGGCAGCTCGTAAAAAATTTATTTTTGATACAATCCTGGTTCCTCACGAGTTATTTTTCGTTTAATGGAGTTGGTTGGTTTTTGTCTACGATAATGTTTCTTTATTTTATAAATATACCACTTAGGGCAATAGCTACAAAGATATGTAAATTAAAATATGCAGAGGTAATATATATTGGTATTATATTAAGTTTTTACTAGTTAACATGGTTGTATTGTTATTTTACAAGAAATACGAATATGGAATATACCCAATATGTATTACCTGTTTCGAGAATAGGCGAATATATATGTGGTATGTCTTTAGGATATTTAATATGTTTGATAAATCAAAAAGTTACTAAAAATGAAATAATGACTATTCTTTTTACCATATTTGAAATATTAACTGTAATGGTATGGATTGGGAATATGTATATGCCCATTAAGTCATGGCATTATAGGATTGTGCATTGGATTATTATAAATCTTTTTTTGATTTTTGTTTTCGGTATTGGAAGGGGGAAAATATCTGATTTTTTTAAATTGAATTTTTTAAGATATTTAGGTGACATCTCTTTTGAATGTTTTTTGTTACATCAGATTATTATTACATTGTACATGAGATACGTCAATCTTGGCACGGGAGATAATCTAGGGAAATTAATTTCATTATTGTTTTGTATTTTTATGACTGTAATGATTGCAAATTTGATTACTAAAAGTAAATATAGAAAAAGAGTAAGAGTTTAATTATAAGTGAACTTTGTTGCTAGTATTGTGTAGTGAGGCATAGCTAAAACTAGCTTTCTGAAAGTTGAAAGCAAAAGCGTCCAATCGTAAAGAATTACTCATGAAAATTGACGAGGCACAAAAAGCACGAGGTATTTTGATTAGTTGATGCGAAAACGTACTTTTGTAAGGTGAGCAATCGACATCATCAAAATAACGAAGCAAATTTTGATGCATCGTCAATCTTCATTATAGGCTTTGGCTGATAAGAATAGTCCAAGGAGCAATAGCAAAGCTAAAATAAATAACGATAACACCTTTTAATGCTACCTTTATCCATTTAACTTGATTTGAAAGATAAACTAGAGCAATTATTGTTGCAATAGCAAATGCTTTTGAAACAACTAATGCAGTTAATGTTCCGCAATTTTCCATTACACATCTTAAAAGAGAATTGCCTTCCATTCCTGTTCCAAAAAGATTCATTCCAATGTTTGTTAATATTGCATCTAAAACTTGTAAAGATATAAGTATAAGACCTAAAACGATAACTTCTTTTGAAGGTGTATTGATGTTTGATTTAACGTTATTGTTTGCCATATAATTTTTCACTCCCACAAACTTAAAAGTAAATCATAATCAGGCCTTAAGTAAATAGTGCTTCAAAAATTCAAAGAAATTCTTAAAAATATAATAATTGCGATATGTTATCTTTTTTCTTTTTTGTTATTTTTGTCAGATGAAATTAATTGAAGTTGCTTAATATCAATATATTTATCTAGCTTGTTAAGTATGCGAATTTTTAATGCAGAAATATGACTTTGGCTTTTAAACCCACATTTTTTACATATTTTCATTTGAGTATGCATTTTTTCACCAAATAAACCAAAAGAATATATCAATAAAATGAAAAATAATTTTACTTATTGAATAAGAAGAAAATGATAGACCTTTGTTAAGATTGTATTTATCAATTGCTAGCATTAATCCATCTATTCCTATTGAAAAAAGTTCATCTTTTTTTGCCTATTTTTCGTATGAAATTTTATTTTTATAGCTTTTTTTATTAAATACTGATTTTCAATAATCAATTGATTTCTTAATTGTATTACCAAATCACATTTAGTTATTACATTGGTAATTGCTCTTTGATGCTCTACGCTCATTGTGTTTAGTTCTTGGTTAAGGACAGTATCTTTTATATTGTTTATGATTGCTGTATACAACTGTGTTGTCAAATTTTAGAACGAAATCTTTAAGACTAGAATAATCAATATCATTATTTTGTTCATATGATTGTGTTAAATAATTAAGTTTAGTATTAACTTTTTTTTGTATAATTGATTAAAAAGATTTGTATTTTTTGGCTTTAGATTATCTGTAAGATAAGATTTTACAAATGAAATTATGTATGGATAGAGTCCTTTTGTCTTACAGAATTTCTTTAAAATTTTACTATCTTGCAAAGCATTATAAAACACATTAATCTTTATAATAATAAATACTTTTTTAAAGGAGTGCAATTTCTATGGATTTTCAAACAATTAATACTACGCCGTATTTAGACCAAAAACCTGGGACTGCAGGATTAAGAAAAAAAACAAAAGTTTATATGCAAGATAATTACACAGCAAACTTTGTTCAATCTATTTTTGATGTCGTAAAAGAAAGAGGATTAGTCTTAGAAAATTCTAGTTTTGTAATAGGAGGAGATGGTCGTTTTTATTACAAACAAGCACTTCAAATTATTGCTAAAATTGCTATTGCAAATGGTGTTAAAAGGCTTGTAATTGCAAAAGATGGATTTTGTTCAAGTCCTGCAATTTCAACAATTATTAGAAAGTATGGACTTCAAGGTGGATTTATTTTGACTGCAAGCCATAATCCTGGGGGGGAAAACTCAGATTTTGGAATTAAGTATGAGGTAGAAAATGGTGGAGGTGCACCATCAGAAATAACAGATGCAATTTATGAAAATACTAAAATTATTTCAGAATATAAGACACTTAATTGTGATGATATTGATATAAGTTATATCCATAAAGAAACAATTTCAAATACTGAAATAGAAATTATTGATGGATTTATTGATCATGTTGAGCTTTTAGAAAGACTTTTTGATTTTGACGCTATAAGAAATTTCTTTAAAAGTGGTTTCAAATTTAGATTTGATGCAATGAACGCTGTAACTGGACCAGAAGCAAAATATCTATTTGAAGAAGTTTTAGGTGCTCCAAAGGGAACTGTAATAAGAGATGTTCCAATGGAAGATTTTGGCGGTATTCATCCTGATCCAAATTTAACATACAATAAAGAACTTGCGGATTTTATGTACTCTCAAGATGCTACTGACCTTGGCGCAGCGTGTGATGGCGATGGCGATAGAAATATGATAGTAGGTAGAAACTTTTTTGTAAGCCCAGGCGATAGTTTGGCTTTAATTGTTGAAAGAGCAAAGGAGTGTATTCCTAGTTTTAAAAATGAACTTTATGGAGTTGCACGTTCTATGCCTACTTCTACTCAAGTAGATAAAGTTGCTAGTGCTTTAGGAATTGATTGCTATGAAGTGCCAACAGGTTGGAAATTTTTTGCAAATTTAATGGATGCTAAAAAGTGCTCAATTTGTGGAGAGGAAAGTTTTGGAACAAGCTCAGACCATATCCGTGAAAAAGATGGTCTTTGGGCAATTCTTTGCTGGATAAATATAATGGCAAAAACAGGTCTTTCAGTAAAAGAGCTTATGACAAAGCATTGGGAACGCTTTGGAAGATGTTATTATCAAAGACAAGATTTTGAGAATTTGGACTTAGATGCGGCAAACAAGATGTTTGCAGATATTAGAGAAAATTTACAAAGCTTTAAGGGAATAAGTTTCGCAGGTTCTAAAATCACAAATATTGATGATTTTTGCTATAATGACCCAGTAGATGGAAGTGTAACGCCAAAGCAAGGAATTAGAATTTACTTAGAAGGTGGAAGTAGGGTGGTATTTAGACTTTCAGGGACAGGTTCATCTGGTGCAACCTTAAGAGTTTATTTAGAAAAGTATGAAAAAGAGGATATTTTAAGTGACCCTAATCAAAAATTAAAAGCCTTAGGGGATGCTGTGATGGGTTTTTTAAATATTAAAGAAAGATTTAATGTTACAGGACCTACAGTAACTACTTAATTTAATTTCTGTTGACATCTAAAAAATTTATTTATAAAATATCAATTCTTGCGACAAAATTTCTAAATTAGCATTGGTTGCTGGTTTTTTGTTGCAAGATAACATAGAAAGGTTTATATGGCTGACAGAATTTCTGTTTCTGGTGATGTCGAGGCTCATGGCGACGAATGCGCTATTGGCATTCTCGATAGCAGGTTTAATTTGAGTGGGGTTTTTTATCCTCCTGATTTTCCCCCTCGGATTTACAAAATCGACCGTCTTAATATCCAAGAAGATGGTTGGACCGGGAATTTACCTCGTAAGATCGGCGAAGTCGAAATGACGTACACGTTCGAGGGATTCACCTGTGCTATCGCGAGGAAGCTTTCCGAGTACCTCGTAGACTGCGAGGTTGATACGAGGGAATACCCTTTGATAATCATAGGAAAAACTCTTCCTAGTTGGACGCTATACAGTTATGGTAAGTTCAAAATGTATTATATGGGCGGAGCTAATAATCCCACTGTGAAAGATATCCTGAAAGAGCGCTGGATTAGAAAAATAGCAGGATTAGATCCTAATATTATTAAGGTTGTCACTAAAAGTGATATCGAACACTTTAATAGAAAAAGTTATGGTGAGCTTAGCGCTCGTTACAACCTGTAAAGGTCGTATGTAAAGTCAGTGCTGTGCTGTTCGAACCGAATGAGGCGCATAAATTTTTCATAGTTTGTGCGCCAATTTTTTAATTATTTGAAGCTGCCTTTCAATTAATCAAATTAGATTTTTCATCTTCAAAAATTTGAGGTTTTATTATACTTGCATTTAATTTTTTAAACGCTTTTCTCATATTTTCAAATTGTTCATCGCTGTTGTATATTCCAACAATTGCGCCACCTGAGCCACAAAATTTTGAGGATGCTCCAAAGTGTCTTGCGGTGTGAATTAAATCTAAATTCTTTTTACTAATCTTATAAATAGATGATCTTAAATCAAAGTTTCTATTTATTAATGTGTTTAAAATAGGTAAATCGTTCTTTAAAAGTGCTTTTTTAAATTCTTCAGTAATGTGTGCAAATTCTTGCATAGCATCTAGTACTTGTTTTTCGCCTCTTTCGTAGCGTTTTCTTATGTTGTTGTGAAAAACTTCAGTTCCTTCACTTAAATCTTCAGAGTATGCGATGTAAAATTTAGGAAGATTGTTTTTATCAATATTTAATTTTTCGTAATCCCCAAAACCATGTTCTTTCATATAGTCTTTATTAAAATCCATAAATACTATATCTTCAAAAACTTGGATTACTCTATCTTGAAGGCCTGCGCCGATTTTTAACTCATCTTTTTCAACAGATAATATAATATTAGGCAAAATATCCTTTGGAATATTAACGTTATAAAATTCCATAAGCGCTTTCATAACTGAATATACTATTACAGA
>CAKMMH010000021.1 GCA_927798255.1 uncultured bacterium
CCTTGTCAATACAGAATCAATAGCATCATCAGTGTTGTATGCCGACAAAAGCCCTACTTCACAGTGCAAAAGAAATTTTAGGACTAAAAAACGCTATAAAAAATGGAAAAATTGATGCTATAGATTTTAAAATTAATTATTCAAAAATTATTAATTCTTCAAGAGAAAGTATTTCAAAAATACGTGATGGTTTAAGCTTTTTAATGACTAAAAATAAAATTGAAGTAATTAATGCAACTGCTTGTTTTAAAAATGATAAGGAAGTTGAATTAACTTATTCTGATAATTCAAAAGATACGATAACATTTAATGACTTAATTATCGCTACCGGTAGTACACCTCGAGAGCTTCCAAATATTAAAGTTAATGGTAAAAACGTCCATAGCTCAAAAACATTTTTAACGAATGAAACTATGCCTAAAAATGCATTAGTCATAGGTTCTGGCGCTATAGGGTTAGAGTTTGCATCATTTTTAAATGCATTAGGAGTAAATGTAACTATTTTAGAAGCATTAGATAAAGTTATGCCACAAGCCGACTCAACGATTTCAAATACTTTAAAAAGACTTCTTCAAGATAGAGGTATAACAATTTTTACATCAGCAAGTATTACAAAATTTGAAAATATTAATGATGATATAATAAATATTACATTTACAGATAAAAAAGGAGTAGAAAATTCATTAACATTTGATACATGTATTGCATCTGTTGGAGTTATTCCAAATACAAAAAATATTGGACTTGAAAATACTTCTGTTAATGTAACAGAAAGAGGTTTTATTATAGTAGATAATAAAATGAAAACAACAGCATCTAATATTTACGCAATAGGTGATGTTGTTGGAGCACCTACGCTTGCACACGTTGCAAGTCGAGAAGCGCTTATTGCAAGTCATGCAATTTGTAATATCGAAAGTAATCTTAATAAAGATGTCATTCCGTATGGTACATATAGTTTCCCTCAGGTAGCAAGTGTTGGACTTACTGAAGAACAAGCAAAAGAAAAAGGGTTGAATTATAAGAGTGTACGATTTCCTTTTGCAGCAAATGGAAAAGCTGTAGTATCAGAAAGTGAAGAAGGCCTTATAAAATTAATATTTGATGCTGATACAAGAAAAATATTAGGATGTCATATTATCCAAGAAGACGCAGTAGAATTAATTACAGAAATAGTTCTTGCTATAAATAATAATTTAACTTTAGATGATATTACCAAAACTATTCATTCTCATCCTACACTATCTGAAGCGATAAGTGATGTTTGTAATCTATAAAGCGTATTCTAGAAATTAGTAACAGGAATACTAAAGATTTCAGTTTTCAGGTGGCTAGACACTTTAAAAAATCTGATATCAGAAACTTGCTATCAACAGGCAGCTAGCAAGTTTCTAACTTTATCTATCATCTATTTGAAACTCTATCCTAATTTTCTAATAAATCTTACTTTTTGTAAGAATTTCGACCCCTGTTTCAGTAACAAGAACTGTTTCTTCCCACTGTGCAGATAGTTTTCTATCTTTTGTCCACACAGTCCAACCATCTGTGCGAGAGCATACAGTCTTATATGTTCCTTCATTTATCATAGGTTCTACCGTAAATGTCATTCCCGGTTGCATAACTTCCCCTGTTCCTTTTGTTGCAATATGGACTACTTGAGGAAGCTCGTGAAATACATTTCCTATACCATGCCCTGTGTAATCTCTGACTATTCCATAATTTTTTCCAAGACCATTTACATAATGCGCAATAGCATGCCCGATATCACCTATTCTATTTCCAGGCTTAACCATTTGTATCCCAATATCCATTGCTTTTTTTGCAGTTTCTACTAAATGAATTGCTTTTGATGTGCATGCTTTTTTTCCACCTACAAAATACATACGACTGGCATCACCATAATATCCATCAAGAATTGATGTAACATCAATATTAATAATATCTCCTTCTTTTAAAATTTCTTTCTCACTTGGTATACCGTGGCATACCACTTCATTTACTGATGTACAAACAGATTTTGGAAATCCTTTATAATTTAAAGGAGCAGGAATTGCACCAAGTTTTAACGTAAGCTCATGAACAAATGTATTAATATCTTCTGTGGAAATTCCAGGTTTTACTATCTCATGAACATCATCTAAAATCTGAGCTGTAACTTTACAGGCTGCTCTCATTTTTTCTATTTCTTCACTAGTCTTAATTGTAATTGTTTCTGACATGATATATTAACTCCCTTAGATCTCGTCTTTATTAAAAACTCTAACTGCAATTTTAGCCTCATTTGCCATTTTTTGAAAGGTTATAGGGTCAATAATAACTGTTTTTTGAGCCTCAATTGCAAGCGCGGAAAGTTTTGCCTCCTTCATACTTTCAATTGTTTTAGGTCCAACTGTTGGCAAATCAAGTCTTAAATCTTGCTGAGGTTTAACAAGTTTTACGAGGACTCCCTTAGGTGAATTTGCACTTTTTTGAATAAGTTTTCCAGCCCTTAAAATCATATTATCAGTCCCCTCTACTGCCTCAACTGCAACGACTAATCCATCTGCAACAACTACGCCTTGTCCTATATCAAACTTGCCAATTTCCTTTGCAACATTCCATCCAAATTTTACATCGTTTAACTCTTCTTGTGTAAAATCTCTATTTGTAATCAGACCTTGCTTTGCCACACAATCTTTTAAAAGGACTGTTGGAGATAAAACTTTTATACCTGATTTTTCAACTTCATTCGCGATAACTCTAAGAATAACATCATCTCTTATAGTTTTTGCTTTTGCTAAGATTAGGAGTCCCTTCGCATCAATTTTAACATTACCAAAAAGATTTATTCTTCTTATGCCCCCCGCAAAAGCCATCTGGGTTACTTTTTCATTTTTTAAAATTTTTAAAAATTTACCGAACTCACCTATTTTTAATTCATACCACTTGTCTGCTAATTCTTTTAATTCTTCTGACGCTTCCCCCTTAACACCAATAATTACTATTTCAATCCCTTTATTCTTTGCATTTTTTGCAAATTTCACAGGGAAATTACCATTTCCAGCAATAAGAGCAATCTTTGATGCAAGCGTTATATTATGAATATTAGAAATATAGATGTTTTCTAAGAGATAAAATCACCTTTTAAAAACTAAAAAACAAAACTTAAAAAATTATTCAATTATTTTTTATGATTGTTCTTCATCTCCATTAGCATCTTTACGTGATAACGTGAATCCTCTAATTGAATCTTCAGAAAGAAAACTTAAAAATGTTCTACCAAGTTCAAAATCATATTCTGGATCAGATATCAAACTAGCTACTCTATCTTTAAAATGCCCTTCACCTAAAAAGACTTTTCTATAAAGTTTTCGTATTTTTAATATATGCTCTTTTGAAAAGCCACCTCTTAAAAGTCCAACTTGATTAATTCCAACAAGCCCTGCTCTATCTCCTTGAGCATAACAACAAGGTGCTATATCACGTGACACCATAGCGCCACCTCCAATAAATGCTCTCTCGCCTATACGTGTAAATTGATGAATAGCACTAAGCCCACCCATAATAATATTATTTGCCATAACAACATGACCTGCAATTGTTGCACAGTTTGCAAACACATTATTATTTCCTATAACAACATCATGAGCAACATGTGAACATGCCATAAAAAGATTATTATTTCCGACAACTGTTTTCATAATGCCAGTTTTTGTACCTTTATGCATCGTAACACATTCTCTAATTTTATTATTGTTACCAATAATAAGCTCTGAGTCTTCACCTTGAAACTTTAAATCTTGAGGAACTGCACCGATTGATGCAAATTGAAAAATCTGATTACCATCACCTATCGTGGTTTTCCCATCTATACATACATTTGAAGAAATTTTATTATTTTTTCCTATTTTGACATTTGGCCCAATAAAAGTAAAAGGTCCTATTTCTGTCCCTTCACCAATTTGTGCGCCATCTGAAATTACTGCTAGTTTATGAATATTAGTCATACTTATTTCTCCACTATTTTTCTTCTAATTTTTTTCTAATCCTTCTTTTATTTTTCAGCTGCTGTAAGAATACCGCTTGCTACAACCTCACCATCAACAGTAGCAGTCCCTTGCATTTTCCACAAGAAGCTTTTTTTTGTAAGAAGCTTCATAGTGATATGAATAACATCACCCGGAACAACTTGTTTTCTCCATTTAAATTCATCAGTCCCTACTAAATAAAATGTCTTAGAAAGATCTGCGCCATCTCTTTTTCTTGCCAAAAATGCACCTGCTTGAGCCATAGCTTCAACAATTAAGACTCCAGGCATTACAGGATGTTCTGGAAAATGTCCTTGGAAAAACGGCTCATTAATTGTAACATTTTTGAAGGCGATAATTTCATCACCACCATCTCGTGAGATTACTTTATCTATCATAATAAATGGATACCTGTGAGGTAAAATTCTCTTAATTTCATTAATATCATAAAGTACATTACTATTACTACTCATATATTATTCATCAACCCCTAATAACTTATATAATTATATAACATTTCAAATTTATTGATTATTAATTAAACATATCTATTACTTCATCTGTAATATCATATTCGTCATTTGCATATATCACAAAAGCATCTCCTTTTTGAAGAACTAGAGGATAGCCTTTTTTCTTTGATAAATCACTTACTACTTGTTGAATTTTTGTAAGAAGATTTTTAAACAAAGCATTTTTCTTTCTTGCATACATTTCCTTCTTATCATTAAATTCTAACATTAGGTCTCTTTCTTCTTTTTGAAGCTCTTTTTGTTTCTCTTCTAATGCAGAAGCAGAAAGAAGTGGTGCTTTTTGAAGTAAATCGCTTCTTTTCTTATCTATAGCGTTCTTTTTCCCCTCTAACACTTTATAATCTTTCTCCATTTCGGTTTTTAATTCTTCAAGTGATTTTTTAGAAGATTTTGATTCAGCTAAAACTTTATTAAAATCTACAAAATATACTTTATTGTCTTGCGCAGTAGCAAAATCAACAAAACAAAGATTAGAGTTTATAAAAATTGACAATATTAATAACAAAAAAATCTTTTTCATAATACATAAACCCACTAAAAATAAACAAAATCATTTTATACTTTTTCCTATAAAATTCAAGTGTTTAACATTTTTTATAAACCTTTTTCAAATAAAAAATCATCAAATATTATAGGACTTGTTTGTTTTTTATCTTTTTAAAAAAGTTTTTTTATGGAAAATTACAAAGTGGACATGGGAAAGAATAATAAATTCAAAAGAAACAATATATTATCTTTTATTTTTTTGATGTTTATGGTGTCAATGATTGCAATGCCAAATTTTACACCTAAAAGTTTTAAACACGATGTAAAAAATGATAAATTTCTACCAGTTAAATTTCCATGGACAATTAAAGTAAACAGGCTTTCTCTGATAAATTGTGTAAATTATTCACCTAGCACTGATGCTACAGTTAATATCACAATAAGTGGAAATAAAAATGATACCGCGAAAGAGTCATTATTAGTAGAATCGACCAAAGAGTTAACATTTTTTATTAATGAGCTTAAGAGTTTTCAAAATATAAAAAGTAAAAAAGGCACTATTTCAGTTGATAGTATATCGAAAAATGTTTTTTGTTATATAAATTATTATAGCTATAACGATGAAGATAACGTTGTTGGAATTTCATCGTTTACAAAAAACGATATAATAAAAGGGAATTCTTATATAATAAACAATAAAAATTTATATGGGAATCAAATTAAAAAGATTGATTTATATATTCACAATCTTTCTAACAAAGAGTTTAATGCTAATATTTTATCGTATACAAAAAATGGTAAGCTAAAAAAATCCTATAATATAGAAAATCTTAAGAAAAATGATGAAAAATTTATAAAAATTAAAAATAAAAGCAATATGCTTTATCATATAATTCCGAGTGATACTTCTATAGAATATAATGCTTATTTAAAAGTAACTTTAGAAAATAAAATTCTTACGATAAAACCATTAATTAGTTTTTCAAAATCGAATTTACTCCCTATCACTTCAAAAACTTATATTGGAAATGTATCAAAAGACAAGGCTAATATTACATTAAGTTTATACAATGATTCAAATAAGGAAATAGTAAAAAAGATTGAGCTTGAACCATATACATTTAAATCTTTTAATTTTAAATCTGATACTAGAGATGAAAATATTCAATCATTAAAATTAACCTCAAATTCTAAAAACATCATTTCATTTACAAAGAGAAGTGATGAAATTGTTCCTTTTGTTTCAGATAATAAACTAAATAGCACTGATATTCTATTAGGATATAATTTGTCCCTTGGTGAGAAAGCTACGCTTGATATTATTAATGATAATAATAAACGTATTGAAGCTACTATTTATGTTAATGAAAATAATATGAGGAAAATTTCCATTCTTCCTCATTCAAAAGTTTCAATTAAACTTAATAGACTTCTAAACAAAAAAAGTTTAATTGGTTACCTATATGTAAGTAGCAACGAGAAAATTAGTGCTAAATTAAACACAAAACTTGAGAAAAGATTAGAATTTACAAATAATGGTCAAGCTATTTTAGATGAAACATTTGGTGGCATAGAAACTCCAGAGTATATTATTAGGTAATATTTTGTTTTCTAATATCCGGGGAAAGTCTTAGGATTAAGATGTCATATAACAAACCACTGCTGTCCACGATTTGAAACCAGATACTTATTTCCTCATTAATATTCATTAAAAAATAAGAACAATTCCTCATTACAAGTCTCATCATCTTTAATTATACATGTAGCATCTGAAACTTGTGTTGCAAGTGGATTTTATTTGCTATGTATAAGAAATTATCATCGAAAACTATTAACCCAGACTGACCAATAGGCTCGCTCCAACCGTAGTTTCCAAAAATTCCTTCATCAAAATAACCAACTAATCGACGACGTATTGCAAACGTTGCCAAAATAAGGATCGTTTTTCGTGATCCGATAATTGCGGTTAAAATATAAAAAATTTTATTAATTTTTTATAAATTATCTCTTGCGTTTCTCGGAGAGTCCACATATGTACTCCTCGTACAGCTAGAGTCACCCGAATAAAAATAACGCAGTATTTCGCGATTCATCATCTATTTTAAAAAAAATTGGCGAGGCGCCAAAGGTACGAGGCATTTGAGGGTGAAAAAGCGCAAACGTACTTATGTACGGAGAGCATTTTTCATCCCTCAAATAACGATGTAACTTTGGATGCATCGCCAATTTTTTATAGGGGAGCACCGAACGAAAACATAGTCACCATACTACTCTCGCCTTTTTCCTTATCAATAGGATAACCAAATTCAAGTCTTAAAGGAAAAGGTCCAAGAGGCGAAACCCATCTGAAACCCCAACCCCAAGATTTTCTTAAATCACCAAAATCTACGCTTTGATTATCGTCAAAAGCTTGACCCATATCATAGAAGGTAACAAATTTTAATCCTGCAGATTCGATAAATGGAAAGATTAAATCAAAATTATTAACAAATTCTTTAGCACCACCATATTCACTTCCGTTTTCATCTTTAGGACCTAAAGTTCTTGGCTTGAAACCTCGAACAGAATTTATACCACCAGGAAAATAACGCTTAAATAATGATAAATCTTTTCCACTTCTTCCTTTACCATAGCCAAAATCTGTTCTCCAAGAAAAAGTTATATCGCTTCCCCAAAATGTTTCAAGCACTGGATAGTAGAAAGTGTTAGATGCTTCAAAAATATAGAAATCTTCATCACCACCAAGTCCACCAAATTCAAAAGAAATTTTCTGCATAGAACCTTTTGATGGATTTAAATTATTATCGAGTGTATTTCTTACGAATTGTGGTTTAATAGAAGATGAAGTCGACTTACCTTGAGCATCTTGTATAAACTGTGCAGCATCACTTTCAACATTTCTAATATCAATATTTAAAAGTTCATATCTTACAGAAAAATCAATATCTTCAAATAAACTTCCAAATATTCTTTCAAGAGGATAACCCAAAGTTATCGCGCCACCTGCAGCAACTTTATCAAAATCATCATACTCTCTATCTGTTGCAAGAAGTTCCATACCTAATGACCAGAACGAATCATTAAATCTTCTATCAATATATGAAAGTGTAGCATTATTTCTTTCAGAACCAACATCAACATCAAGGATTAAATTTCTACCAGTACCAAAAAGATTATTTTCAGAAAAACGAGTGTTAAATATAGCACCATCAGATGTTGAGTAACCAACTCCTACACTAAAACTCCCTGTAGATGATTCTTTAACATTTGTATTTAAGTCAACTTTTGTAGGATCATCTAATACAGTTGTTGCGATGTTTACTTCACTAAAATAGCCTAATCTTCTTAGGAGTGCTTCACTTCGTTTAATTTTTCTTGATGAGTAATCATCTCCCTCACTTATTACAAATTCTCTTCTTATAACGTTATCATAAGTTTTATTATTTCCTTGAATGTTAATTTTGTTAACTTTAACTTTTCTACCTTTATCGACAACAAACGTTACATTAACTTCGTAAGCTTCTCTATTAACACTTGTTCTTGGTTCAATGTTTGCAAATGCATAAGCATAATCACCTAAAATATCACTTATTATGAATGTAGCCTTTTTCATTTTTTCAGCGCTAAACACGTCGCCTCTTTTAATTCCTAATTTATCTAAGATTTCTTCTTTTCTTTCTTCATAAAAGTTTGATTCAATATTTAATTTTCCAAAATTATACTTAGTACCTTCATTTACTTTAAATGAAATATTAATTCCATCGTCCCCATCTTTTTGAATATTAGGTTTACTAATATTTCCATCTATAAAACCGTGATCCATAAAATATTTTAAAACAAGCTCTCTATCATTTTCTAGCATTTCTTGATTAAGTCTACCTGTTCCAAAAAGCCAAGAACTCCACCATTTATATCTCTTTGTTTGGATTGTGTCTTTTAAGTCATCTTCATCTATTTCTTTTAACCCTAGAAAACTTATTTTTCTTATTTTGTATCTATGACCTTCATCAATATCAAAAGTTACATCTATTTGATTATTTTCAACTTCTTGAGTGCTATAAGATATATCAGCATCATAAAAACCTCTAAATTGGTATAACGCTTTTAGCGCTCTTTCTGAACCATCAAGAACATTTTTATCGATGAACCTACTTTTGTTATCAAAGTTTAGAGCATCTTTTAAGTCGTTATCTTCAAGCTCTTTATTACCATTTAACATTAGTTTTCTTAGAACAGGCTTTTCAGTTAATTTAAATTTTAAAATATTATTTTCAAGCAAGCTAACTTGAACATCACTAAAGTATGACATTGCAAAAAGTTTTTTAACATATTCACCAACTTGATTTTTGTCGATAACTTTATTTGAAATTTTTAATTGTTTTCTTATAGAATCAGTTGTTATTCTACGATTTCCTTCAAATACAACATCATTTACATATATGCTTTCTGCATATGAAATACTTGAAAAAATAAAAATGCTAAATACAAATATAACTAGCAGAGAATATATCGTTTTTATCATTAATTTTTTTATCATAGTTAATCCTATTTTAAATTATTTAAAAAACCACATTCTATCATTTCATAAACTTTATTTAATTGAAACGCTAAATCCTTATTATGTGTTACTAAAATAAAAGTATTTTGCATTTCCTTATTAAGCTCTAAAATCATATCCCAGATATATTTTGATGTAGAAACGTCAAGACTTCCTGTTGGCTCATCACCAAGAACGATACTTGGATTATTTATAAGTGCCCTAGCAATAGCAACGCGTTGTTGTTCACCTCCTGAAAGTTTACTAGGAATATGACTTATTCTTTTTTCAAGTCCTACCATCTTTAAAATTTCTTTTGCTTTTTTGTAAGCGTCATCTTCATTTTCTTTTGCAATAATTAGAGGCATTGCAACATTTTCAAGTGCAGTAAAATCTGAAAGTAAATTATGAAATTGGAAAATAAATCCTATATTTTGAGAACGAAACCTTGAAAGATCTTTATCGTTTAATTTTGTAATATCATTGTTGTCATATAAAAGTTTTCCAGATGTTGGCTTATCAAGAGTTCCTAATATATGTAGCAGAGTAGATTTTCCAACTCCTGAACGACCTAAAATTGCAAAAGATGTTTTTTCTTCAAAGCTAATACTTAAATTTTCTATAATTGTAAGCTCTGAATCTGCATCTTTAAATTTTCTTGATATCTCTTTTAATTCTATCTTCATAAATTTTAAAAAATTAATTTACACTATTTTAAATTATATAATTTATTCATATCTTAAAACTTCGCTTGGATTTAATTTACTTGCACGAAGCGAAGGATAAATTGTAGCTAAAAGCGAAATTAAAAATGAAGAAACTGACACCATTATAACGTTAATTACTTCAACTCTAATTGGTACCTTATCAACAGGAAACACTCTAGGGTCTAATGGGAAACCATATTTTTCTAAAAGTATGCAACCTACCATACCTAAGATTACACCAAGCACTGTCCCGACAAATCCAATCACTACTCCCATCGAGATAAACACTTTGGCAATATCTTTTGTAGTAGCGCCAAGAGTTTTTAACACTGCTACATCTTTTCTTTTTTCTAAAACTATCATAACAAGTGTCGTAACAACAGAAAAACTAGCCATTATAATTATTAAAAGAAGTACAATAAAATATGTTTTCTTTTCTAATTGAAGCGCTTCCCAAAGTGGTTTATTTAAATCAAGCCAAGTTTGAGTAAAATAATAAGGACTAATTGTTTTTAACTCTTTATCAATGTTATCTGCAACAATTGGCGCGTTATCTAAATTATCAATAAATACTTCATAACCAGAAATCTTTTGGCCTAATTCAAAAAAGCTTTGAGCTTCTTTTATATCAATATACACAAGTCCACTTTCATATTCTGAAAGTCCTGAAGCATAAATTCCGCAAACTATAAAACGTCTATACTTTGGCATTAATCCAAAAGGAGAAGATTGCATAGAGGACGAAAGAAGCGTCACAACCGAACCTTTATGGAGTCCAAAATCAAGAGAGAGTTGTTTTCCTACAATTACGCATGGTAGATTTGAAATATGATCATTTGTTAAATCTTTATATTCTTGTTTTCTATATAAGGTACTTTCATTAACATCATTAACATTTTCAAATATTTTTAAGCTTGCATCTGTCCCCTCTTTAACACCTTTAATAAGCATTCCAGTAGATTTGTCGTTATATCTTAAAAGCCCTTGTTTATAGACATATGGCGAAATAGATTTTACACCTTTAACATTTAAAATTTTTTCTTTTGAGCCTTCTTCGTTTTGAATTTCGCTAAATTGACGTCTTACAATGATATGAGAATTTGCACCTATAATTTTACTTTTAAGTTCATATTCAAATCCTGTCATTATGGCCATAACTATATTTAAGACACCTACTCCTATAGCAATTCCAATAAGAGAAACGATACTAATTATGCTTATAAAAGCCTCTTTTCTTTTTGTTAAAAGATATCTGTATGCAACTTTAAATGAAAAACTAGACAAAAACGACGACTCCCTTCCTTAAAATATATTTTAATTTAAATTAATTAAACTAAATTTTGTATAAGATATCATTTTTCTTATAAATTTTAAATAGAAAGCTAGGAAATATTGTACTTAACTACGTGAAGCTTTACATTTCATTTTAGATATATCAAAATACTTCGTTATGGAAAATCAAGATATTATAATAATAGGTGGCGGTTTAATAGGCTTATCATGCGCCTTAAAACTTGCTAAAAACAATATAAAAGTTACAGTTTACGAAAAAGACGTATGTGGTGCTGGTGCTAGCTCATATTCTCTTGGAGTCTTAGCGTACCCTTCACCACTTAGGACTACAAATTTTCATAAAGTTCATAGAATTAGTCTTAAAATGCCTGCAAGTTTCTACAAAGCACTAGCAGAAGAGTAAAACGTCAAAATAGATCATCGGAGTCTTGCAACATTAGAAATTATTCCTGGTCCTGAACAATACAAGCAAGCGCAAAAAGAAGTAGAATATACAAATAGTCCTGAATGTGATGAAGATACTCCAAAGCTTGAAATTATAAGCCCTGAGGACTTAATAAAAATTGAACCTAATATTAAGATTACAGAATTTGGAGCGTTATACGCAAAAGCTTCTGCAAGAATTTCAGTCGACAAAACCATTGAAGCTACAAAAAAAGCTTGTTTATTAAATAATGTAAATATTAAGGAAAAATCACCTGTAAAAGAATTAATTATAGAAAATCAAAAAGTGCAGGGGATCGTTTTAGCAAGCGGTGAAAAAGTTTATGCTCAGAATGTGTTAATAGCATCTGGTGCTTGGTCAGGAACATATGGAAAAGAGGCTGAGTATTATGCGCATATGGAAGGAATTAGAGGGCAAGCGCTTGAAGTCCAAAGTGATACAAAGCTTGCAAATCATATAATAAAGTATAACAAAGGCTATATTATCCCTTCCCTTTCCGATACTTATGGCATAGGTTCAACTACAGAAAAAAATGTTGGATTTGACAATAGCGCAACAGTTAATGGATTTATTGAAATTTTAACAAGAGCGAGGGAAACTTTACCTAGTATAGAAAATGCAAGAATCAAACGTTTTTGGGCAGGACTTAGGCCAGCAGGACGTGATAGAAAACCTCATATTGGAAAAGTTCCTACAATAGATAACTTGTATGTTGCAGCTGGGCATTATAAAATTGGATTTGGTTATGCGCCAATTACTGCAGATATTATAAAAAGACAAATTCTAGGAGAAGAAGTTCCATATCCTATAAATGAGCTTACGCCAAGAGATGCTGAGCCATTAAATAAGAAAAACAAAAACAAACAAAATGAAAGTAATCATGTTATAGAAGATTAAATAATTATGGGAATTGCGAAAAATCCAAATAAAGTATTACTTGTGATAACTGTTTTTTCTAAAAGTGAAAAACTTATAGAGGAAAGTAAAAAAGTTTTAGAAAAAAAATTTGGTGAAGTTAGCAAAGAGAGTTCTATTTTTAATTTCAATGAAACAAATTTTTATGAAAAAGAAATGGGAAGTGATTTAAAACTTCAAATTTTTGGATTTAAAAAACTTATATCCCCTATTAAGCTTGCAAATATTAAAGTTATAACTAATAAATTAGAAAAGAAATTACACAAATTTGCAAAGAAGCATTTAAATATAGATGAAAATATTTCAAGAAGTATTAATTTAGATCCTGGATATATTACGCCAAATAAATTTGTTCTTGCCACGACAAAAGATGCAAGTCATAGGATTTATTTAAAAAAAGGAATTTATGCTGAGGCAACTTTATCTTATATGCACAAAGCTTGGAAAGAGCATAGCTACACTTATCTTAATTACAAGAATAAAGCTTATCAAGATTTTTTAACAATATTAAGGGATTATCTTAAAAATAAGTACAAGAAAGATTAAAATCATTTTTTAACATCATAGAGCCATCCGCACTTGTGTGTGTCTCCCCATCCTGGCATCGCACACAAGCACGCCACGTTATATCACTATGAGATATTTTGAATTAATTAGTGTTTTCTTAAAAAAAATAAAATTTAAGCGATCTTTTACAAAAAAAAATACATCTTATCTATCAGTGTATCGATGCTTTAATTATTAAATGGGAATTCTATAAAGTTGTATATATACAATTACCGTTAATAATTTTGTGAAAAAATTTTTATTTTTAATATCGTTTTAAACTTTAGGTAAGTTATTTTACATTAAATTATATAAAAAGGTGTCTTATGAAACATGCCTGTAAAATAAGTAATATGTTTTTTTTAGTATTAATATGTTTGACTTTTGCTATAACTGCTAATGCTGAAGATATCGGCGGAATGGAGCGGGCTGAAGCGAAGTTGACAAAGACATTTTCAGGTGCTTCTAAGATATTCTTTGAGCTTGAAAAAGCATTACTTAAAAATGGTTATGAAACTAATATTACTTGTAAACAAAGTACATTCCCTGTTTATACACCAGCTGAGGTTAATGATGTCTTTTCTGAAGATGAGATATCGTCACTTTTAACTCATACAACTTTTCCACATTGTAAATCAGAAAAATGGGAAAAAGGCCCAGTTGGAAGAGGAGTTGCTTATACTGCAGACAGAAAGACAGCAGATGAATTTTGTAGGTTGATGGGATATGAAGCTGTGATTAGAGGTTCTGGTAATACAGGAAGTTTTACTAGCTACGGAAATGAGCTTGTTGTCCAATTTGATGGTACAAATTGGGTAATGGTTCCACATCATACTGCAGAAGCTCATTTTAATTATTTTGAATGTGGCACAACAAAAGAATGTGTAGAAGATTCAGATTGTCCAAGTGGTAAATATTGTTTAAATAACGCTTGTGTAAGTGATAAACCACATGAATGTATTGACGGTAAAGATAATGATGGTGATGGACTAACAGATAACGATGACTTTGGTTGCAAACGTTGCGATGACAGTAGTGACACTCATTGCGTATCATGTGAAGAAAGTGTAGAAGGATGTACTGAAATGAAACCATACACTTTTTCAGACGATACAGATGGTGGCATCAATCCTTCAACTGTAGGTCAAACAACTTTTAGAAAAGGAACCTATAAAGATGGATTTGACAGCATGTACGAGGTCAGAGACGTTTGTCAAGATAATAAAAATTTAAAAGAATATTACGCAACAACATCTCCAGTATTTGAAAAAGGATATAATGCTTATCATCCTACCGAAAATCATGGATTAAAAATTATTGCATGTGACTCTAAATGTTTTAAGGGGGCTTGCGTAGAATGTATTAACAATAACGATTGTTCTGGTAAAAAGCCTGTCTGTGATACCACAAGTTACACTTGTACAAGTTGTCCAGATGATAAAATTTATAATGGGAAAGAATGCGTTGAGTGTACAAATGATGACCAATCTAAGTGTAAATCAGGGCAAACATGCAACAACAACAAATGTGAAGATGTTATTACTTGTACGAAAAATGGACGAAAAGTTACAAGAATATTTAATAATATAACAGAAGAGAAATTAGATGTATGTCGAGGAACTCCAACAAATGGTGCAATATATAAATATGCTTGCTCAAATGATAATAAATCAATTCTAACAATTGTTGTTGATTGCTTATATGGATGTAACAATGAAACATTAGAGTGTACTAACATAGAATGTGATAAAACAGATTCATCTCGTTGTAGAGGAGATAAACCTTATTGTAATTTTAATTTAAGCAAATGCGTTCAGTGTTTAAACAATGAACACTGTCCTAACGATAAGTCAGTTTGTGATACTACAAATAATAAGTGTGTAGTTTGCTTAACTGATGCTGAGTGTTCTGGTGAAACTCCTGTTTGTAATACAACAACTAACACTTGCACAAGTTGTCCTGAAGGTAAAGTTTCAGATGGAACAGAATGCGTAGAATGTATAAATAATGATACTTGTTCTGGTGAAACTCCAGTTTGTAATACAACAACTAACACTTGCACAAGTTGTCCTGATGGTAAAGTTTCAGATGGTACTAAGTGTGTAGAATGTACGAGTGAAAATACTTCTC
>CAKMMH010000022.1 GCA_927798255.1 uncultured bacterium
CAGGATTCAGGTAGCAGGCTACGGGTATCAGGTAGCTGATTTGCTGAATGCTGATAGCAGATAGCAGATAGCGGAATTCAGATTGCAGCTCTCCGCTACCAGCTTTCCGCATCCCGCAACCGTGCGATTTTTTTGGTTCCGGGTATTTAGATTCTGGTTGCAGGAAACAGGTTTCAGATTGCAAGTAGCGGGTATCAGATAGCTGGTTTGTAGAATGTGGATAGCGGAATGCAGAATGCCGATTTTAGGAATAAAAAAATGCCCAGAGACAGAATCGAACTGCCGACACGAAGATTTTCAGTCTTCTGCTCTACCGACTGAGCTATCTGGGCAAATGTCAAAAACTACTTAGTTATAATACCAAAAAATAATTTTTTTTCAATAATTTTATAAAAATTAAATTTTAACTAATTTTGTTTTAGATAATTTATCATGCAAAGAATTTTCGCCTAAAATTCCGGCAGTTAACAAAAGATTTACTGGCATGCATAAAACCCTAACTAAAATTTGTCTAAGCTTAGGTCTTTCACCATTGTAGCTCTTTAATTCATAAGATAAAATTTTTAACCCTAAACTCGTTTTAAACACTGTGTACGAAATCGCATAATACAACAATGAAACATAAATTACTGATTTGACAAAAACTAAAGCAAATTCAATTAAATACAATGGATTTGATGTTATTATACTAGCACTACTAAATGTATTAAGTACCATAAAAAATGAAATTATAGCGCAAACAAAACTTACAAAGCTCATATCAATCATAAATGCACCATATCTTACAAGTGCATTTGCATTTTTTTCAAAAGCCCCATCTTCTGTTTCAAAGGCTTCCTCCTTTCGAATCCTCGTTGTTTCTCTATTTAATGACGCATTATTTTTTTGATAAGGCATCTTGTGATCATAGTTAGAAGCTTCAGAGCCTAATGTACTAGAATTTAAAGCATGTTGATAATACGTATCACTACTATAATTATCACTATATCTTCTACTTCGATATAAATTTTCAACCTTTAAAGCATTTTCTCTCCTTGTGATTTCTTCTCTTTCTTTCCTTTTTCTCTCTTTCCTTTTAGCTTCTTTCTTAGCATTTTCTAATCTTTCTTCCTCAAGTCTTTGAGCCTCTAATCTTTGCTGTTCTCTTTGTTTCTCTCTTTGTTTTTCCCTCTGCTCCTCAATTCTTTTTGATTCTAATACCTCAGCTTGCTTTTCTAAAGCTTCTTTTTTTTCTTGAGCTAACTTTTGAGCCTCAAGATCTCTTTCATATTTAATGTCATGAAAATTTTTAGCGGAATTTAACTTTAAACGATTTTTAAACAACGGTGATTGGTTAACACTTTTTGCATTCTCTCTTTCAATTTTTTCATCGATATCTTGCTTAAAAGAAGATAATTGAGAATAAATTGCAGATTCCATACTATCTGTTAAACTTTCATCTGCTAAATCAAATAAATCTTCTATTTCTGCAGGATCTTCAACAAATACCACGTCCTCATCTAAATCGACATCCTCTTCTGGAATTGTAACATCTGAAAAAGCCGCTAAATAAAGTTTATCTATTTCAGACAATTCCTCTTTAGGTTCTAAATTATAATGTTTTTTCCTTCTTTTAAAACGATCTGGTAAAATGTTTCTTCCAAGAACTAGATTAAAATGACTAATTTTTAATTCTAACTGTTTTATATTTTTATCATAATTAGAAAAAATCGAAGGTTTAAATAGCTTAGCATCTAACCTTTCTTGTTTATTGTCTAAAAGATTATCATCAAATATTTTTATAGCCGTGTTTTCATAAATATTATCAGAGCTGAAATCACTCTTAAACGCTTCATCTTTATTATTTCTATCAACACTACTAACAACTATATTACTTGCTAAATTTCCATTAGTTTCTCGGATAGAATTGCTTAATTCATCACTACTTAAATTTAAAGTATCATTATTAACATTTTCACAGTCAAAACCTGTATCATTGTCCTCAATTAAGACTCTAGCCTTTTGTTCTTTATCCTTTGATAAAATAAAATCAGCCTTCTTTCTTAACTCTGCCCTTTGTATAGCTTCTTGCTCGCGAATATATTCTCTCTCTGCTTTATTAGGACCTAAAATCTTTGCTAAAAGCCCTTTTCTTTTTTTAATTCCACTAAACTCTATTAAATTATCTTTCGGACTTTCCTTGCTTTCACTTCCTAACTCAATGGAAATCCTTAAATCGTCATCATTAACTTCCCTAAGTGTCTGAGATGGCTGCTGATTTGAATCTAAAAAATCCCTATTATTAATACTTTCTTTTGTCTTTTGAATTTCCTCTAATAATTCATCTTCACTAGGTATATAACCATCAATATCAATTGCACTCTCTTTCTGCTCATCACCTTGATTATAACTTAAAGAAGCACTTGTAACGTTTCGTTCATCTTCTGAAAGAGAACCTCTAGGAAACTTTTCATTAAGCTTCATTGATAAATCATCATTACTAGCTACTGACATAAAAACGCCTTCAAGTGAAAAAGAAAATCTACGAAAAAACGATATACAAATTTGTAGTTATGTTATGATATTTTTTTAATAATTTCAAGGGGTTTCTTTTTATAAAAAACCACGTATTAAAATAGCTATCTAGAACATATCCTGAGGATCAATGTCAATTATAAGCTTACTTTTAGGATTAATTTTTGAATATTTATGAATAAAAGCAATTAATATATTTAACTCTTTTCTGTTTTCAGATTTAAAAATCATATTCCACCTATAAAGGTTTTTAATTTTCTGAATATATGCTGGCGCTGGCCCTAAAATTTGAACCTTTAAATTTTGCTTATTAATAACTTTTTCACTTAGTTTGCGAATCAAAACCATATCATTTAACGCAACTTCATTTATAATATTTGACACTATTATCCTTACAAGAAAACAAAATGGTGGATAATTTGTTTCCCTTCTAAGTTTTAATTCGTAATTTGCAAATCCTTGATAATCAGACTCTATTGTTTTTAAAATAGCTATATGTTCTGGATTTCTTGTTTGCAAAATAACGCTTCCCGGCACATCTCCCCTTCCAGCTCTCCCTGCAACTTGAGTTAAAAGCTGAAAAGTTTTTTCTGTTGCCCTAAAATCAGGAAAGAAAAGACTTATATCACAATCAACAACTACTACAAGACTAACATTTGGTATATCATGCCCTTTAGCAATCATTTGAGTACCAACTAATATATTAACCTTATTATCTCTTACATCTTTTAAAATATTTTCATATTTTGTAAATGTTGTAACTTCATCTCTATCTAATCTTGCTATATTTACGCTTGGAAATAAAATTTTTAACTCATCATAAATTTTTTCTGTTCCGGCTCCTCTTAATACAAGTTTTCCTTCTTCCTTATTACTTCTTTCTGCGTCATAAACATTTTTTTCACATTCAGGACATTTTGATAATACTTTTGATTTATAATCGCATTGATGACACTTTAATACATTTTCTTTTTGATGATATGTTAACGCGATACTACAATTTGGACACTTTAAAGTTTCCTGACAAGTTTCACACTGCATAAAACTTGCAAATCCTCTTTTATTGTAAAGTATAAAAACTTGCTCTCCTTTTTCTAATGTATTTTTGATAGCATCATAAAGTACAGGTGAAACATTTTGAGAAATCATTTCTTGTTTTTTTATTTTATTTAAATTTATAATTTCAAAATTTAACTTTTGATGTTGAGAATATCTATTTTTTAAACTTAATTTTCTATATTTTCCTTTTACTACATTATAAAAAGTTTCAAGCGAAGGAGTGGCCGACCCTAAAACTACGGGACAATTAAAAAGCTTTGCTCTCATTATTGCAATATCTCTTGCATTATATCTAAAAGAATCATTTTGTTTAAACGATGCATCATGTTCTTCGTCAACAATTATTATCCCAACATTCTCAAGTGGCGCAAATACTCCAGAGCGTGCTCCTATTGCAAGTCTAAACTTTCCACTAGCAAGCAGTGTCCAATTTAGAGATCTAGTGCTTGGATTTACGCCGCTATGAAGAAGCGCGATATCATCTCCAAGACGCGATTTAAACCTATCAAGAAGTTGTGGAGTAAGCGAAATCTCAGGAACAATAAGCATCGCAGTTTTGTCATTTTTTAAAGCTAGTTTTATTAACTCAATATAAACTTCTGTCTTTCCACTTCCTGTAACGCCATGTAAAAGATATGTATTAAAAGCGTTTTGTAATATATCTTTAGAAATAATATTAACCGCTTTTTGTTGCTCATTTGAAAGATTAATATCATTTTTTAAATCATAATTACATGTATTTTCATCAATGAACTCACTTATCTTTTGTTCTTTTATTGTAATTAAATTTTTTTCAATTAATACTTTAACAATTTGTGAAATATTTTTAAACTTACCTGAAATTAATTCATATGAAATTCTATTATTATTATTTTTTATAGTCTGTAAAAACTCTAATTGTTTTTTACCTTTAATTTTAGAAAAATCATCTGTGTTTAAAACTATTTCTTTAGTAGTTTTTTCTTTAACATATTTTACAAGTGCAGTATCTAATGAAAGAGAAAAAGGTACTGAATAATATTTTGAAAGCCAATCTATAAAAACCACAAAAGAATCTTTAAAGAAAGAAACTCCATCATATAAAACTTCTAAAATGTCCTTTATTTCATATTTTTCCTCATTATTTTTTAAATCAGAAAAAAACATTGTTTCATTTTCAAATTTTACAATATATCCTTTTGCTTTTCTTCTTCCGAGAGGGACCTCTACACAGACTCCTATCTTAGCCAAATCATTATACTTTTCAGGGACTCTATAAGTTAACAAATTATTTAATGGAAAAACTGAAACGCTTACCAACATAAATCTAATAAATTAAAAAAAATGCGCCTTTTATCTCTTAAATAGAATCCTAATGTATGAACATTTTTTTGTAAATATTTCGAAAATATATTATGTGAAAAAAATTTTTAGGTTATTTTATGGTGAATTCTAGGCTTAATCTATTAAAAAAACAAAAAAATTTAGTTGCAATTGACATCGGCGCTAGTGGTGTACGTGTTTTAGAAAGTGATTTTCTAGGAGATGAAATTGAAATTTTAAACTTTGCTTACAAATCTTTTGATGAGGAAATATATCAAAATCAACTACTCGCAAAACAAGATGTTGTATCAAATACATTAATTAAGATTTTCGAAGAAAACAAAATTTCTTCAAATGATATCGTAACTGCAATTTCAGGACCTGCCGCTTTTTCAAAAAAGATTTCTGTTACGAAAATGGATAATCTTGAAGATTTAGATTCAAACATAAAGTTTGAATCAAACTCTCTAATTCCACACGGACTTGATGGAGTGTATTTTGATTATGCTATTCTTCAAAGTAGTAATAATAGTAACAATGTTGATGTGTTTATTACAGCAGTGAAAAAGGATATTGTAAATTCTATTCAAAACACTCTTACACAAGCAAATTTAAATTTAAAAATTTTAGATATTGATTATCTTGCCTTACTTAATTTATTTGAGTTTAATTACCCAGAATTTAAAGACAAGACTGTAGCACTAATTGATATAGGTGGACGATATTCAACGATAAATGTTTGTTATAATGGTGAAATGTTATTTTCAACAAACATTCCAATTGGTGGAAGATTAATTGCAGAGGATTTAAGTAACTCCTTTAAAACCACTATTTCAGAAACAGATTTGTGTAATTTAGAAAACATACAAATTGGAACTACTCAGAATGAATCAGTAAAAGAAAATATTGTATCAATTAATGATAGCGAATTAAACAACGATTCTAGTGTGTTATTAGATAACAGTTCAAAAAGCGCTGATTTATTAAATAATACAAAAATAGATAGCGTTCAAACTGTTAGTACTTCATTAAATAACTCCTCTTTAACATCTGTACCTTTACAAGAAAGTCTTGATAAACAAATTGAAAAAATTGCAAATGATCTAAAAAAGCAACTTAAATATTATTGGGAATCAGGTTCATTAGATTCAATTGAGAAAATTTTTATAACAGGTGGCGGTGTGTATTGGAAAAATATTAATAAAATATTTTCACAAAAATTTAATATTGAATGTGAAACGTTAGATCCATTAAGAAAAGTAAAAATTAGAGATATTCCTCAAAAGAGTGATATTATAAAAAGAAATCAGCATTTAGCTGTTTTATTAGGGCTATCATTAAGAAGGATTGGGGATAGTAAAAAAAGATATATAAGGAAATAATAAATTTTAAGGATATTAAGTAAATGATAAAAATAAATTTACTAGGAAGCAAAATTGAACAGAATCCTTACCTTGTAACATTTATGGTTACATGGATAGTGGGACTAACTTTATTCTTCCTAGGTTGTATTTTTTGGAAAATATCACTATCAAGTAACGTAAAATCACTAGAAGAAAAAAATAATAATTTAAAATCTCAATTAGCAGCACTTGAAGAAAAGACAAAAGAAGTTAATAAACTTAATGATATCAAAGAAGAATTAAGGGGAAAATTGAAGGTAATAGATATTCTTAAAAAGAGCAAACTAGGCCCAGTAAAATTACTTGATAATTTAAATATAGCACTGCCAAGTAAAATATGGTTAGAAAGTATTGAAGAATCAAATCAAAATATTTTAATTGCAGGAAAATCCTTAGATGACCCAAGTTTAAGTTTATTTATGAAAGCATTAGAGTATTCGCCATATTTTAGTAATGTCGATTTAAATTACTCCAAACAATTTTTTATGGATGAGGTAAAAATTAAAGATTTTGAAATAAAAGCAAATGTTTCGTATTCAGCAAAAGAAGACGACAACAGTAAGTTAAATAATAAAGAGAAAAAATGAAAGACTTTTTTAAAAACATATTAGCTAGATCTCTTGCACAAAAGATTGCAATTATAGGGGCAACTTTTATTATTCCATTTCTACTTTTTTGGCAATATGGATTAAGTAAAGATCTTAAAAAGCAAACTAGTCTTGAAGAAGAAATTGATATAAAGACATCAAAAATTGTTTATCAAGGCAAACTTGCTAACAACTTAGTTAAAGCTAAAAAAGAATTAGCAGAGTTAGAAAAAAAACTAAACGTTGCTGTTTCTGAACTTCCAGATTCAAAAGAAATCCCTGAGCTTTTATCTCAGATTTCAACTCTTGTAAAAGAATCAGGGCTTGAAATTGAATTATTTCAACCAACGGGAGAGGAGCTTATGGATTTTTACGCCAAGGTTCCTGTTAGTATCCATATGAAAGGTACATTTCATCAAATGTTAAAATTTTTTGAAAAAGTTGGTAATTTGCAAAGAATTGTAAATATTAATGCTATTAAAATGTATAATCCAGAAATAGTTGAAAACAAAATGGTTATAACGACCGAATGTGTTGCTACGACATTTAGATTTTTAAGCGAAGAAGAACGAGAAAAGATAAAGGAAGCTAAAGAAGCCGAGAAATCAAAATCAAAAAAAAGAAGGTAATAGTAATATTAGATAGTAGATAGCAGAGCAACCTGATCGCAGAAATCTGAAGCCTGATACCCGATACCATAAGCCCAATACCTGATACCTGATTCTAGATACAAAAAAGGGATAAAATAATTTCTTATTTTATCCCCTTTTTATTTTAAAGTTTACTGATTGTTAGTAGATTATTTCTGTAACCAACGATCGATAATCTTCTTAAAGTGATCAAATGGATAAGCACCCTTAACAGCTACACCATTAACAAAGAATCCTGGTGTTCCAGAAATTCCGTTCTTACCAGCAAGAGCAATATCAGCATTTAATTGTTCTTCTGCAGCCTTAGAACCTCTATCCGCATTAAACTTGTCGATATTTAACCCTAACTTCTTAGCAGTTGCAACGATAAATTCGTCACTTAAGCTTCCTTGATTATCAAAGAATTCATTATGCATTTCCCAGAATTTTCCTTGCTTTCCAGCAGCAATTGTAGCTAATGCACAAGGTTTAGCCATCTTATGAAATGAAAGAGGCATATGCTTAAATACAACTCTAACATCATTAGGATAAGCTTTTAAGATTTGTTCCATAGTGTCTTTTCCACGTTTGCAGAATGGACATTGGAAATCTGAAAATTCAATGATCGTAACCTTAGCATCTTTAGCACCAGTAACAGGGCTATTACCTACTTCGATTTTTACAGGATTTTTGAATTGATCCTCTAATTCTTGCTCTTCAGCTTTTTCTTGAGCTTTTCTTTGTTCTTCTTGCTTATCTTGAAAATATTTTTCAACAGCACCACCGACTACTTTTCTTCCTTCGTCACTGTTAACATATTTTTCAATTCCAGAGTTAAGATCTGTGTCACTTAAGCAAGCACTTAGACCAAAAGTAAGAGCTAATGCTGATAATGTAAATAATTTTTTATTCATATAACTATTCCTTTATTAAAACATAAAATCTAACGAATGATTTTTAAGTGTCCCTTATTTTACATAAATTTAATCTTGTTGAGTAGTCCTTTTTATAATAAATTGGTATGCAATGTCATTTAGTTATTGTAAGGGATTTATTTTATGTATTTTTTAAAACAACTTTTTATTTTATTTTTGGGGTTAATTATTATGAATTCAAATGCTATAAGTGAAGATTTAATTGCTAATATAACTACTAGTAAGGGGGTAATAAAAATAAAACTTACACCTGAAAAGACACCTTTAACGGTTGCTAATTTTGTAAACCTTTCAAAGCGAGGGTTTTATAATGGGTTAACGTTCCATAGAGTTATCTCTGATTTTATGATTCAAGGAGGTGACCCTTTAGGAAATGGAACAGGTGGTCCTGGATATAGATTTCAAGATGAATTTGATAGTTCATTAAAGCATAATCGACCAGGTACTCTTTCAATGGCAAATGCGGGGCCAAATACTAATGGAAGTCAATTTTTTATAACTCACGTTGCAACTCCTTGGCTTGATGGAAAGCATGCCGTGTTTGGTTATGTTGAGGAAGGCCAAGATGTAGTAGATAATGTAAGACAAGGGGATAAAATCGAAAAAATTGAAATTCAAGGTGATACTTCTAAAGTGTTAAGCATTAAAGAAGTCGCAACTTGGAATAAGATTTTAGATGAAAGAAAATAAAAATTTTTATAAGTATTTTATAAGGATAAGTGAGATTCTAAAATAAAAAAAAGAGAAGAAGGAATAGAAAAAAATTTCACAAGCAAAATGCACAAACTTTCCTACTCCTTAACTTCTCCTTTTTTTTCAATTCTTATATTCGATAAAAAGAGATACATCCCTAAAGCATTCTAGATCGGCCCTTAAATGTGGACTTTTCCCAATCATCACAAAAAAAGCGATATTTATAGTTATTAACATCAGCCTTCTTAACGTTTTTAAAATCTTGATATTCGTTACCAAGATGATTGGAAAAGTAGTTATCTTTAAGATATTCATCAAGATCTCCCCCAATAAATCTTTTATTTTCTTCGATAACATGTCCTATGATACAAGGAGAATTCGACGCTAATTTATAGCAAAGCTTTACAGCATCTCGAATGTCAGAAATTTTATTCGAATAAATAACAAATAAGCCGACATAACCCCTTAAGATTAACACTTGGGTAATGCCCATACCTATCTTTGTGATTTAAAAAATTCGCAATCTCAACACTAGGTTCAGAGACAGAGAATGCAACTGTCGAAGTAAGATTTTTAGGAACAGATAAATACGAAAAAGCCCCACTTGAATCAATAAGAAAAATCCTTTATAGGAATATTATCTTTACTGAATTTAACCCTTCAGTTTGCACTCTTTCAGTCCAGACTTTATAATCCCCTACATTGATGTAATCATACTTTTTCTTATCCTTGTATTCCTCAACAAAATTAAGGAAAGATTCTTGATGTCTAATTATCTTCCTTTTTTGCTGGTCGAAGAACATTTCTCGTAATTTTTCATAATCAATAGTTTCAGTAATTTCGGGATCGACTTGAGTTCTTGTAATATCTTGCGCTTTGCATTTAAATGCAAAAGCAATAAAAAAAACAATAAAAGTAACAATACAAAACTTTTTCATTTCATAAACCTTTCTAACTGAAACATGAGTAAAAAAAATTCTATTCTATTTCCTTCTTCTACTCATATGAACATGAATCTTTATTGCAAATCAAAAATCACATCAAACTTAACGTAAATTCAATTTGCATAAAGATACAAAATTCTAAAGATTATATTATATATTAAAATCAAATTATATGATTAAAACTATTAACTATCTAAAATACAAAGTATTTTAAGAAATTATATAAAAGAAAACACATCTAATATTTTAGTTTTAAAAAGTTTTTTCAAAGAATTTTAGATATATGCTAAACAGTGTAGATAAATTAGTTGATATATCAAACAGGTTAGAACAGATTGAAAATTCAGCAGAATGGATCTCAAGAGAGATGGTTCGTAGCGATACTGCGATTTCGTAGACAGGTTCTTTAATTTGTTTTCTTGCAGATAATATTAGGAAAAAAGTTTGCGCGCTTGTCAAAGAATTAGAAGAAACCATTAGTCTCTCCTTAAATTAATAAAAAGTTTCTAAACATTTCTTATATCTAAAATCCGCATTATATCACTAGGATTTTCCTAAATTTTATTTTACTATTTTTGAAAATTAGGCTAAAATAACAGATTCGAAGTTGTCAACTTACGGTTTTTTTAATTTTAGAATTTAAAAAAGGTATTAGGCATGAAAGACAACGATAAAAAGTATGTCGTTAATGTCACAGACAATGGAACCGTGACAATTACTTGGTTCTTTGAACTTCAAGAAACCCAAATTATTGAGTTAAAACAACAACTCAACAGAAGTGCGGCCACCAAGAAAAGGTGGAAAGTTGAAGTAATCAAGGACGGGGTTCCACGAACTGTGGCGACGACATGTTATCCGCCTCCCACTTACATACAACTTTTATGTGGGAGCGAAGAGAACAGCGAAATAGCTCGAATTATTCAAGTAGCTGAACAAATCGCTATTAACGCTCAATAATCGACAAAAGGCGCAACTAAGTTTTTAGTTACGCCTTTTTTATTATCAAATAAAGCTATCTATTTTCAGCATCAGCCGTTTTTATATGCACAAACCGCCACTAACACTCAAAACTTGTCCAGTTATATAACCAGCACTTGGTTTTGCAAAAAAGCTAACAGCATTAGCTACTTCGTTTGGTTTAGCAAATCTTTTTAATGGAATATTATTTAGGCAAGATTCTTTAACTTTATCGTTAAGTTCATTTGTCATATCGGTTTCAATAAAACCTGGGGTTACGACATTTACCGTAATATTTTTACTTGCGAGTTCTCTTGCTAAAGTTTTTGAAAATCCTATAAGTCCTGCTTTTGATGCCGAGTAAGCACTTTGTCCAATATTTCCCATCTGACCTACAATTGAACTAATATTTACGATACGACCATATTTTGATTTAAGCATAACTTTTGAAACTGCGCGTGATACATAGAAAGCACCTGTTAAATTAACGTCCATTGTGCTTTGCCAATCTTCATCTTTTGCACGAATTATTAAATCATCTCTTGAGATACCAGCGTTATTAATCAAGATATCAATCTTTCCTTGTTCATCTTTGATTTGATTTATAGCATTTTCAACAGCGTCTTTATCTTGAACTTTAAAACCAATTGCTTTTGCATTTCCGCCGTTTGCCTTTATTTCTTCTACTACTTTATTTGCAGCATCTGCGTTTGATGAATAATTTACATAAACAAAAGCACCTTCTTTTGCAAGATCAAGAGCAATTGCTTTTCCAATTCCACGTGATGCTCCTGTTACCAATGCCACTTGTGATTCTAAACTATTACCCATTTTCTTTCTCCTTATTATTTCGTTTTTTTCTTAAATCGTTTTCTATTTCTTTCCACATGTTAGCTTCTAAATTTGCATTAGAATCGAAATCGACTTCTAGGAGTGCTTCTTTAATCATATCTGTAATATTACCTTCAACAAAATCGCTTGTTGATTTTAGACCATAATAGAAAGCATCTTCTTTTGATGAACCATGTAGCACCATAGCAGGATAATTTAATCCAAGAAGTGGTGCGCTTGCATTTTCTGGAGTACTTAACTTTTCTTTAAAGATTGATTTAATAACTGGCTTTGCTAAAAATAAACCAAATGAACCTAGAATACTTTTCTTTACAGATTTTTTTAACAAATCAAAAATAAAGGTTACCATTCCTTCCATTGTTTTTAGGACAACATTTCCGACAAATCCATCGCATACAACAACATCTGCGATATCTCGCATGATTCCACGACCTTCGACGTAACCAATAAAATTAAGATCTTTTTTCTTACTTAAGTATAGTGCGGCGCCTCTTATAATTTCCGTCCCTTTACAAAGCTCTTCTCCATTTGATAAAAGTGCAACTCGAGGGCTTTCTTTTTTATATTCATTTTCGTACACAACGCTTGCAAATACGCTTCCCATAAGAGCAAATGTGATTAACTGATTCTTATTACAATCAACATTTGCTCCACTATCAAGTAGTATCAATGGAGACTTATCTATTCTTGGAATTCTCGAAGCAATTGCAGGACGTTGAATCCCTGGAAGTGTTCCACACACTGCGATTCCCGCAGCCATCAAGGCCCCCGTATTTCCTGGCCCCATCACACCAAATGCGCGCCCTTCTTTTACAACTTCAAACGCAACTCTTATTGATGCTTTTCTTTTCCCTCTTATTGCAAGAGACGGACTCTCTTCCATTGTGATAACATCTGGAGCGTGTTGAACTTCAATAAGGCTACTAGGTTCCTCACCTAAATTTTTTAATGTGCTTAAAATCTCTTCTTCACCAACTAATATAACAGGAATGTTAAAATCTTTAGCAGCCTTTACAGTACCTTTTATAGCAACAGAACTTCCAAAATCTCCACCCATAACATCGACAGCAATTCTTTTTCGTTCCACAAAAAACACTCCTAAAAAATTAATTGATAACTTAACCTTAATATATTTTTAAACTAGCAAGAAAGCTTTATAAGTATAAGAAAAATAAAAAGCGATACTAACTAGATAATAATTTTTAAAAATATTATTCTTCGTTAGAGTTATTTTCTGTTTCTTGAGCTATTTCTTTAACTTGTCTTCCTCTATATTGTCCGCAACTTGAGCAAACTCTATGAGGACGCATAGGAGAGTCGCAATTTGGGCAAGTAATAGTATTAACAACTGTTAAAGCATCATGAGAACGACGCATATTTCTTTTTGATTTTGATGTTTTCTTCTTAGGAACTGGCATATAACACCTCTAAAATATACTTTAATATACAATAACTAAAATTTTCAAATTTGAGAGTTTTTTATCAAATAAAAAAAACCTAAACTCCATTTTTAACTAAATTTTTCTAAACTCTAAAAGGATTCTAACAAAAAACTTAGATCTTTACGCTTAGACATCGTGACATATTAGCACAAAACTCACATAATTCTCAAGTAAATTTGAAAAGAAACTTAAAAATAAACTAAATACTAAATTTATAAAGCAATTTTTTATTAAATACACTCGATACATTTTATGCTAGTTTTAATATCATTTTAACCCAAAAAAGCTAGCTTTTTATAATTTTAACGCTATAATTAAGGTACATTTCATAAAATTTCCTTTAATTTAAGCAAATTTTAACGTTTTATTAAGGAATTCTACTTAAAGGGAGCATAAAAAATGGGAGTAAATAAAGTAATATTACTTGGAAGACTTGGACAAGATCCAGATCTAAAATATTCAGCAAGCCAATATCCAGTTGCAAGATTTTCACTAGCAACTGGCGAAAGAAAAAAAGATTCTGCAAGTGGAAATTGGGTAGAACATACTGAGTGGCATAACATTGTAACATTTGCAAAAACTGCTGAAAATTGTAGTAAGTTTCTAAAAAAAGGAAGTGAAGTTTATATCGAAGGAAAACTTCAAACTCGTAAATGGCAAGACAAAGAAGGAAAAGACAGATATACTACTGAAATCATTGCAAATACTGTTCAATTTGTTGGTGCAAAAGCTTCAGCTTCATCAAATGCTTCTTATGATGCTGTTCAAGATGCAAGTCAAAACAACTATTTAGATTCATTAGCAAGCGCTGATAGTCTAGAAGAGCCTATAAGTGCAACATTTGATGATGACGATATCCCATTTTAATGGGCAGTGAGGTATTAGGCGTTAGGAATCAGATTTCTGGTTTCGGGTTTCCAAGATCTGGTTTCCGAATCCTAATCCCTAGAAATCAAGCCTCTAACTAAAACCCCATGTAATCCTTTAATTCCTGTGAAGGCTCCCAAGGGGGGTCAAAAGTCACATTAATTTCGACATTTTCTACGCCCTGAACATTTGACACTGCATCTTTAACATTTTGAGTCATATATGGAGCCATAGGACACATAGGGGTCGTAAAAGTCATTGTGATTATTACATTAGGTCCATTAATTTCAATATTATAAACAAGTCCTAAAAAGTAAATATCAAGACCGATATCTGGATCATAAACTGTTTTTAGTGCATTTATAACATCATCTTTTTGTATTGACATCTATTTTCCTTAATAAAAATTTTTAAATTTTTCACTATAAAAAATATAACTCTTTATCTTGTAAAACAAGTGCTTTTAAAGTTATTCTATATCTTATGGTTTTAAATAAAAAAAATATCTCAATAGTTTTAGGTTGGATTATAACAATCCTAATATTAGTTTATATTGCATCAAAACTTGATTTCTCTCAATTTTTAGAACATTTAAAAAAAGTTTCTTATTTTGATTTATTTGTGTTAACAATAATTTATCTTATTGGATTTGTTATAAGAGGCGTTAGGACAAAAATTATGCTTCCTTCACTTAATTTTAAACAAGCACTTGGTGGAATTTTTCTAGGGTATGCCGCTAATAATGTACTTCCTGCAAGGCTTGGAGAAGTGTTAAGAGCGCAAGTTATAGGAAAACATTCTAATATTTCTAGAAGTACAACTCTTTCAAATATATTAGTAGAAAGAATTTTAGATGGAGTCGCAATAGTTATACTTTTATTTTGGGGATCTATGGCTCTTTCGCTTCCCTCTTGGGCAAATAAATTAAAATATGTGGGACTTGCAATTTTCACAGTAGCAATTTTAGGATTATTTTTAATAAATTTTTTAAATTTAAAATATAAGTTTAAATTTCCTAATAATTTCCCTGGAAATTTTTTAAAGAATTTCCTGCCTGAACATACTTATTCAGAATCGACTTGATACGGACGATCGTATACAGAATATATGGTCCAGTATTTCCCTCAAATGAAGTAAAACGATCCACATCAAAAATGTAATCCTTAGATGCCTGATTT
>CAKMMH010000023.1 GCA_927798255.1 uncultured bacterium
GGTGTGTCCGATGTATATATCTTTTGCTTTTGTTAGTTCTTCTTTTAATTCAATACGAAGTCCTTTTAATTCATCATAATTAAAATCATCTGGAATTTTTGTGTTTTCCATTTTCTTTACTCTTTCAATTTCTTGTTCTTCTCTTAAAAGGTAGCCTTCGAATTTAAATTCAGTTTCGAGAGAAATTATGACAAATGAATGAAAATTGTCTTTTAAATTTAAATAGTTAAGAACATTTTCCAATATTACATCACTTCTTTTTACAAAATCCTTTAAAGGCATAGAAACTTTTAGGTCATAATTATTTTCTTTTAGCCACTTTTCATCTTTTGTGATTGATATTTTTGTTTCAGTGCAAATTTCTTTTAACTTATCGTATTGTGATTTTAAATTTTCAAATTTTTCCTTTTGATCATTTTCTAAAAGCCCACATTTTATTGCGATAGGACAAATTCTAAAAATTGTGTTATCTTCACGAAGCATTAGTCTATGTTCAGCTCGTGAACTAAACATTCTATACGGTTCATCAACCCCTAAAGTTATAAGGTCATCAATCATAACTCCAATATAACTTTCAGCACGTGATAAAATTAAAGGTTCCTTTCCTAAAATTTTGAGTGCAGCATTTGCTCCAGCTACAAGTCCTTGCCCAGCAGCTTCTTCATAACCAGAAGTTCCATTAATTTGTCCTGCAAAATATAACCCTTTTATATTTTTATATTCTAAAGTTGGGTAAAGTTCTTTAGCATCAATTGCATCATATTCTACTGCATATCCAAAAGTTTCAACTTCTGCATTTTCTAACCCCTCGATATTCTTGATAATTTCTCTTTGCACGTCTTCTGGAAGACTTGTAGAGATTCCATTTGGGTAAACAAGGTTTGAATTATATCCTTCAGGTTCTAAAAATATTGTATGAGATTCTTTATCTGAAAATCTAAAAACCTTATCTTCAATTGATGGACAATATCTTGGCCCTCGTGATTTTATCTGACCATTAAAAAGTGGACTTCTCTCTTTTGCAGCTTTAATAAGTTCATGAACTTTTTTGTTTGTTGACGTTAGATAACAAGGAAGTTGCTCTCTTTCAATTTTTTCTGTCATCATTGAAAATGGGTTTATTGGATTATCACCATATTGAATTGTAAGTTTTGAAAAATCTATAGTGTCTTTTTTTATTCTTGCTGGAGTTCCCGTCTTTAATCTAAAAAGATTTACACCATGTGATTTTAAAGAATCACTTAATGCGTTTGCTGGGGCATCACCAACTCTCCCTCCTTCCCAAATAGTTTCGCCTCTATGAAGAATACCCCTAAGGAAAGTTCCTGTTGTGATAACGAGAGCTTTCACGGTTATTTTACCGTGTTTTTTTAAAGTAACGGCTGTTACTATATTATTATCTACACTATTATCATTATTATTATCACTACTTGTTTCAAACCCAAGGACTTCATCTTCTAAAAAAGTTAAATTGTTTTGAGATGTTACAAATCCTTCTACTGCTTTATGATAAAGCTCTCTATCTGCTTGCGCACGGCTTGCTCTTACTGCTGGGCCCTTACTTGAGTTTAAGGTTCTAAATTGAATACCTCCTTTATCAATTGCTCGTCCCATCACGCCACCAAGAGCATCAACTTCTCTTGTAATTTGTCCTTTGCCAAGTCCTCCTATGGCAGGATTACATGACATTTTTCCTAAATCGTCTTTTTTTAAACTTACGAGGATAGTTTTGAGTCCAAGTCTGGCTCCAGCCATAGCTGCTTCGACCCCAGCGTGTCCTCCACCTATAACTAATAAATCAGCATTTGATTCCATAAAAGTCCTTTAATTTCAGATATATATATTGCAAGTAGCAACAGTTTATTAAAAAATTCATCTTAAATATAGTACAAACAAGATGATTTCTCAAATCTTTTTAGAAACATCCTGTTAAAAAGGTAAGATTATGATATAAGATCTTTTATACCCCTAATTTTACGAGATTTTTAAATAGACAAAGCACCTTATTCGGGAAATATTGGAATTTTATTTAAAATGTGTTATAAATATCCTTTTATAAAGGAGCTTTGTTTAATACAAAGAAGGATTTTATGGATATAAGAAAAAAAATATTGTTTGTTTGTTTAAGTTTTGCAGTAGTTGTTTTGGCAAATTCAGAAACGACAAATGCATTTGCAAGCACCACAAATAGTGGCGCCAAATTAACATTAAGACAAAGGATTGTTCAGCATCAAATAGACTATATTAGTCGTATCATTAAAGAGCATAATAAAAATGAGCATGCTTCAAGAGCTTTAGCCAAGGTTATAGTTAATGTTAGTAATGAGCTTGGACTAGACCCACTATTAACAACAGCTATCATCAAAGCTGAAAGTACTTTTCAGCCATACGCTAAATCAAATAAAGGTGCCCTTGGACTTATGCAGCTTCTTCCAAGCACAGGAAGGTATATTTCAAAAATTACCAACATTGACTGGAGAGGAATTTATAGGCTGCATGATGTTGAGTACAACATTAGACTTGGTCTAGGATACTATAAATACCTTGAAGAACAGTTTAATGGTAATTTAAAGTATACATTAATCGCATATAACTGGGGACCGAATAATACTCTTAAGGCAATAAACGGTGAAAAATTCGTTCCAAGGACTTCTAGCAATTATTTTGCAAAGATTAGTCAAAGCCGTGATAAGTGGAAAGAGTACTACGCTAAAGAGTTTTCAAAGCTATTTACTTAATGAATATATAATATATATAGTATAGAATTTTATAAAATAGCATTATATAGAAGAAGGAAAGAGTTAATACTTTTTCCTTCTTCTATTTTTGAGCTACATTCCTTAAGATGCTTTTTTTATAGTCCCTTACGATAAGTGGTTGTTGGTGCTTAAAATAACGCCATAAGAAAGAAAATTTCTTCTATATTTTCTTATAAAATTTTGTTATCTTTTTAATGAGTGTATTTTCATCATTAAAATTAAGAGAGCTTATATGAAAAAAAATATAGTTTTATTAGTTTTTGTATGTGTCGCATTAGGATTTTTATGTGGTTCATGTACAAAAGATAGCAATAACAAATCTGGTTCAAGTAGCAGTTCTTCTAGCGGCCCTCAAGCTAGTGGTTCTACAAAATGTGGAATACCTGTTAATAATGAGCTTACTAAAAAGCCATCAACTGATTTCTTAATAAATGCAACAATCGATAATGTACTTTCAGCTGAGCTTTTTATATTAACTCCATTTGAGGGGGGCGAGGAGTTTTTAGTAAAACTTCCAGCTGTTAAAGACAATAACACATCAAGGTCTCAAAGAAGTTACATATACGATATGATTAGAAGGAGTGGAACATTTGTAAAAGTTTTTAAAGCTCAGAAAGATTGTGTTGTTCAAGTTCCTGGTGGGGGAAGGGCTTATATTGCAAGTATTGTGTTTGAAGATGGAACAGTGCTTGCTGAAAAATTATTAAAACTAGATTATTTAACAACAGATGAGCCTACTTGTGTTAATGAAAGCATAGTTTCTTGTTATTCATCAATTAAAGGAACTGAGTTTGGTACAATAGCAGGTGATCAAGTGGTTAGTAATTTCTTATGGAAGCCAGAAGCCGATAAAGATTGAAAACTTGTAGTATTATTCAACCCTTATACCGCTACAATATATGTTAATGGTGAAAAGCTTGAAAACACAGGGCCTAGTAACGGGCGTGGAACAACTGCAAGAGGTAAAAAGCCAGGTTGTCAATATGGTAGAGCTACCGTTAAAGTTGTAGAAGACACAGGGCTTGCAGTAAAATTCCCTGATGGAAACCTAAGTTACACGATAGCTAATGGGTGTAAGAGAGTAGAGTTTAAATAACTTAAGAAAAATAAATTTATATTGAGAATTAATTACTAATAAAGCATAGAAACAATTAAAAAGAAGATTTTTTAATTACCACGTAGGGGTTTTATAAAGCGTGCGTAGTATGCTGGGCTGGGTCAGTGTAGACGCGAAGCGGATACTCGAGTGGTATAAGAGGTGTTTAATATGACATTAAAAGTTTATAGTACGTTAACTAATGAAAAAGAAGAATTTAAAAGCATAATACCAAATCACGTTGGAATGTATGTTTGTGGTCCAACCGTTTATGGTCTTCCTCATATGGGACATGCGAAAAGTTATGTTTGCTTTGATGTAGTTCGTCGTTATTTTGAATATTTAGGGTATAAAGTTAAATATGTTCAAAATATTACAGATGTAGGTCATCTTGTAGGTGATGCTGATGAGGGGGAAGATAAGATTCAGAAAAAATCAAGACTTGAAAACTTAGACCCTATGGAAGTTGCTTACTATTACGAAACAAAATATTTCGAAGCAATGGATAAATTAAATGTTTTGCGTCCATCAATTAGCGTAAGGGCAACAGGTCATATTATAGAAATTATAGATACGATAAAAACTCTTATAGAAAAAGGCGCAGCATACGTTACAGATGAGGGAAATGTTTATTTTGATATAACAAAATTTAAAGATTATGGAAAACTTTCAGGAAGAAAAATTGGTGAAGGGCTTAGTGGTGAGCGAATCGAAATTGCAAAAGATAAAAGAAGAAATGAAGATTTTTCTTTATGGAAAAAAGCAGACGAAACACATCTTATGAAGTGGGCTTCCCCTTGGAGTGTTGGATATCCTGGGTGGCATATAGAATGTTCTGTGATGTCAAAAAAATATTTAGGTGATACTTTTGATATACATGGTGGTGGAATTGATAATATGTTTCCTCATCATGAAAGTGAAATTGCACAATCAGAAGTTGCAAATGGAGTAAAGTTTGTAAATTATTTTATGCACAATAACCTTGTTACAGTTGGTGGAAAAAAGATGGGAAAATCTCTAGGAAATTCTTCAGCTCTTGAAGAAGTTTTTAAGAAAGTAGCTCCCATCGAGGTTAGATATTATTTACTTTTAAATCAATATAGAAGACCAACTGAATTTAATATAGAAGCTATGTTAAAAAATGGTGAAGCTTACAAAGAAATGTGCGAAGTGGTAACTAAAGGAAAAGAAAAGTTTGGCGTATCAGATGAAATTACAAGCGATAAGGTTAAAGAGCATAAAACAATGTTCTTAGATGCTATGGATAATGATTTTAATACAGCTCTTGCTATAAGTTATTTACTTAAAGCTTCAAAAGAACTTTCAAGTGAGCTTGAAAAAGGGGAGCAAGATGCAAAATTAATTTCAGATTACGTTAATTTCTTTGATAAAGTTGCAAATCCAATTTTAGGACTTCCGTTTGAATTAGAAAATAAAACTGCAAGCGATAGTAGCGATGACACTTCTCTTACTAATCAAGTTATAGAGGAGCTTTTAACGGTTAGAAGTGAGCTTAAGAAAAAAGGCGAGTACTCATTATCTGATGAAATAAGAAATAAGCTAAATTCTTTTGGCGTGGAAGTTAAGGATAGTAAGGATGGCTTTAGCTTTAAAATTGTTAATAAGTAATACTTAGTCATATTGATGTTCTTATGAAATATTTTTTTGTTGTTTTAGCATTTGTAAATGCTTTTGTTTTTTTTAAGAACCAAGATCTGTATATAAAAACGATTCTGCCACTTTCATCGGTCATTTTTTTAGCGTTTTATGGATTTGTAAGCTCCCAAAATAAGAGTATAAAAATTTGGTTTAAAAATAATATAAAAATATTATGTTTTATGACGATTTATTTTTTTATTTTTTTGCCACAAATTTTTAAATTTACTATTTGGTCAGAAGAGCAGGGATGGATAAATATTGCTATTGATATTTTACAAGGAACTAGGAAAGATATTTTAACACCAAAGTCAGATTATCCCTCGTCTTTAGCAAGTTGGCCGTTAGCCTTAGTAATGTATGTTTTTAAAGACCCAATTATATCTTCTAGATTAACAGGATTTTTATATTTAATAGGTTCTTTTTATTTTATAAGTGGAATAGGGGCTATATTTTTAAATATAAAGAAAAAACCAATTATTCCTGCAATATTTTTTGGCTTATCGACTTCGCCGATTTTATATGTTTTTACAGGTTGGCATGAGATAACATATATTCCATTATTAATTTTCGGAACATATTATTATTTATTTAAGAATATTAATTTTAAAGATAAAACTTCTCTTATTTTTTATGCTATTTTTTCCGGAATAAGTATGTGGTCGTTATATATGCCATGCTTGGTAGCTACCGTGTCATCAATTTTGTTTTTAATATATCCAAAATTTAAAATAATTAATTTAGAAAAAAGAATTAATTATTTAATTTATTTATCACCTCTTGTATCACCTTTTATAGCGATAATCTTCAAACAAAATATGTTGGATAGACACAAATTTTTATTATTTAATAAAGGAGCTCAATTGGCTTCATTACAAAATAATAGGTTAATTGCATGGGCAAATAGTTTTAAAAATTTCATTTTAGATACCGTTCATATTGACACATGGGGCAATATACTTATAAGTTTTGATCATTATGGACTTATTAGTTTAGGTCCAATTTGTACATTGTTATTTATAATATTTATTTCGTATCTAATTGTTAAACGAAATTTTAATGCATTTTATTTTATGTTTTTCCCTTTTGTAATATTGATAACCATATTAATGTTTTCAAATCCAAATTATTGGAGAGAGCATTTCTTATATGAATTAATTATTATAATGTGCGTATATGAGTTTAGTGTTATTTATAATTGGCTAAAAAACAAAGAAAATAATAAGAAATTGGTAAATTATTTCTTAATTTTCATTATTATTGTTCATTCTTGTTATTTTTTTAATAGATATTTGCAGTTACTTAGTTTTTGGCCTCCGACAAATTTTGATTGTTACAGTGATGCGCAAAATGGGACAAAAATAGCATCTTTCCTAAGGCAATATGTCAAAAATAATAATTGTAAAATTTTTTATCCTTCTAGGGGGGATTATGTATATGCAAGAGCGATGTTAGGATATATCAATAAAGAAGTTTTGAATTTTGGTGGAAGTGGTGACATTAATGTTATAAGATTAGAATGTGGTGATAATGAGAATATAACCCTAGATATTAATGAAATTTTAAATAATTAATATATCACACTACCTACACAAATTCTCTTTAACCATTTGATGTAGTAGATTTTATTTTTTTCTAAATTAGAAATTTCTTTATCATTTATTGTAAAGCACTCAAGCGTTGCATTTAAAGAAGTTTTATCACCTGTAATATATGTAATTTCTTTTTTTGCATCAAAATCTTTGTATGTATAAATTACGGCATATTTCCCACTTAATGTTGCAATAACTTCAGCATTTGGAAGAGTAGTAAAACTTTTCTTTTTTAAATTTTTAAAAAGCAGATCGCTATCATTTGTGTTAAAAAATATTGGGTTATATGATGATGCAATTTTAAAATCTTTAGGATTCGTTCCTAAAATAAGATTGTTTAAAATCTCTTTTTTTTCATCAGTTTTTAGGAATCTAAAATCAATTCTAAAATTCTTAACCCCTATTTCTGCTAGTTTTTCATAATCTTTTAAAATATTAAAGTTTTCAGGATAAAAAATAAAACTTCCGTGTTTATCGCAAATATATCTTAAATTATTATGATCAGGAATCTCTTTTGAATTTAAAAAATATGTACCAAATTTTGAAGATGGCATAAGTTTTCTTGGAGTTTGAAAAATTAAAATATTAGAAAAAAGCGAAACTTCAATATTAATTTTATTATTAATAAGTTCTTTAATCGTATTAAATTCAAGCTCAGAGGAAATAATAATTTTTTGAAGAGAAGTACCAAAAACTTTTTTAATTTCCTTTATGGCATTTATATTGTGACAAAAATTTTCTAATATTATTTGAATTTTAACACTTGGAAATTTTTCTTTTATAAAATATGCAAGCCCTAAATCCTCTACTCTTACAGCATCAAAATTTTCTAGAAATGTATTTGTTAAATATTTAGTTTTTTCCTTAAATTCACATTCTCTTACAAAGTTATCAATTGAAAGCACTTTTTTTGCATTAGTTTTTAAATTTAAGATTTGTTTTGAAAGCTTTAAAAAAGGAATACCTTGAATTTTTGAAAGCTCCTTAAGTTCAAATAAGATTTCAAAACCTTTATTTAGCTCCTCATAATATTTTGTGTTAATTTCATTATCAAAATATAAACTAATACATGACATATTTTAAATTTCCTTATATAAAATCTCAAAAGGTTTTACGTTTTCTAGCTTCTTGTCTTTCTTAATTAATATAACTTGTTCTTGTCTAACGCTTTCTAGTAAATTCTTTTTTATATCATAAAATTTATTAAGTGTAAGTTTTATATCATTTAGTGTAGTTGAGCTTAAAATTTTAATTTTATCTTGATTATTTAGCGCTTGAAAATTTTTAATAACGATAAACTCATCTGTTACATCTAGCACAAGTCCTATAAAAAGCGCCTTGGCGTTTTCTTGCGTTGGTAAATTATCAGGATATACGCTTTTTTCTCCTGCAAGTTTTAAAAGAGAGCCTTCAAAATAATCTCTATGAGGAATTAAGTTTAAATTTTTTTGAAGTTTGGAAAGTTTGCTTTTTGTTAAGGTGCCGTTTTGGAATTCATCAATTGCTTGGCGATAGTTTTTAGTAGTAGTTGCAACATAAAAAGGAGATTTCATTCGTCCTTCAATTTTTATTGCTGCAACATTGTTTTCAAAATACTTATCAATATATTTTAATCCACATAAGTCTTTTGAAGAAAAAGGATGTTTATGCATTAAAGGTTTATCTTTACATTCATAAGAAAAACGGCATGCTTGAATGCATCCTCCTCTATTTGCATCACGTTTTGAAAGATAAGTTGAAAGTCCACATTTTCCAGAATAACTCATGCACATTGCTCCGTGCCCAAAGACCTCTACCTCAAGACCACTATCTGTGCCAATTTTTTTTGCTTCACTTAGCGTAACTTCTCTTGCAAGGACAATGCGGTCAGCCCCAATGCTTTTCCACATTTTTGCGGTGTACGAATTTAAAAGACTAGTTTGAGTTGAAATATGAGCTTTAAGTTTAGTATGCTTTTTGATAATTGGAATTAACCCGGGGTCTGCAACAATTACGGCATACACGCCGCATTTATCTAAAAATTTTAAATACTCTACTATTCCATCTAAATCTTTATCGTGCATGATTGCATTTACTGTAACTAGAGGTTTTACTCCATACTTTTTTGCAAAATTACACGCCTCAATTATTTCTTCATCGCAAAGATTATTTGCAGCTGCGCGAAGCCCATACTTTTGTCCTGAAAAATACACATTATCTGCTCCGTAAATACAGGCAATTTTAAATCTAAGCAAATCTCCAGCTGGCGCAACTATTTGTAATTTATTGTTTTTTTTCATAAGCTATATAGAAATCATAATTATTAGCAATCAGGATTATATTAAATATTATAAATATTTATTAGTTTTGTCTATCTTTAGGGATTTTGATAAAATAATAATTCATGGGTTAGATCAAAAAAATCGTATCTTGTCCATACAAAATAATCTTTGTAGAATTTAATTTAAGAGCTTGTTATTTATGACAAAATCATTATCAAAAAATATAGAAACGCTTTTATGGGATGTCGATTCAGCTAGTGCTAGTTTAAATTCTATTTTACTTTATGAAAGAATTTTAAATTATGGCGATATAGATGAAGTTAGATGGCTTTTTGAAAATTTTGATAAAGATGATATTCAAAGTTTTGTTCAAACAAAAGGCGTGAGGCGTTTAAATAAAAAATCACTTGCTTTTTGGAGGGGTTATTTTGGAATCAAAGATTTATTTAGAGATACTACCGGCAAAGCAGAAGGAGCTTTTGGAGAGGATAAATGGCTGTGAGTTCATAAACGATTTTTATCTTGCAGGAGGAACAGCCTTAGCACTTTTAATAGGTCATAGACAATCAATAGATTTTGATTTTTTTTCAAACACCAAATTTTCAAATTTAAAAATTCTAGATTCATTAAATGAAATTTTAAAAGATGATGAACAAATAGAGATAAAAGAGCAAGATGAAGATACTTTAATTTTATTTATCAATAATGTAAAACTTTCATTCTTTTTTTATAGTCATAAACTACTAGGCGAAAAAATAACAATTTTAAATAATATAAATCTTGCAAGTTTAAAAGATATTCTTGCAATGAAACTTATCGCTATTTCACAGCGTGGTACAAAAAAAGATTTTATTGATATGTATTTTTTATTGAAAAATAATTTTATTCTTTCAAATGCTGTAAATGTATTAAATGAAAAATATGATAAAATTAAATTTAATAAACTTCATATTTTAAAAAGTCTTACATATTTTGATGATGCTAATATGGATGCTAATCCTAAAATGTTAAAAGATGTTTCATGGAAAGAAGTTAAAGAAAGTATTGAAAAAGATGTTAATAATTATCTTAAAAATTTAGTAGAATAAATAAAGTTAATAAAAATATACATTATGGAATATGAAAAGTACCATTTTATAAGTAAACCATCTCTTGAAAGGCATTTAGAAAAAATTTTTTGTATTTCAAAACTTTGGGGAATAGATGTAAAACTTCCAAGCAATTCAAGTGTTTTAGAACTTGGTGCAGGGACTGGCGATAATTTAATTCCTATGGCAATTTCTTACAAAGATTCTTTTTTTATCGGAATTGATAAATCAAAATCACAAATTGAAAGAGGAAATGAGAATATTAAAAAGCTTGGTCTTGGTAATATAATTTTACTTGAAAAAGATTTTTCAAAATTTAAGTTATCAGATATTAAGTCTAAAAATTTAAATACAAAGATTAAAACTTTTGATTATATAATAATGCATGGAGTGTATTCTTGGGTAGGAGATAAGGTAAGAGAAAGTGCATTAAAGATTATTAAGAAATATTTAAATAAAAACGGTGTTTCTTACATTAGTTTTAATTGTTACCCAGGGTGTATATTTAGAAATTTACTTATAAAGATATTATTAAAAACGCAAGATAACACTAAAAGCTTAGAAAATAAAATTAAGAAAGTAAGAGAAGATTTAAATTTTCTACAAGAGTATCTTCAAGATGGAAACTCTCCTTATGCATCTAGTTTAAAGCAAGAAGTTGAAAATATTAGTAAATTGTCAGATAGCTTTATAGTTAATGAAATTTTAAATTTAGATTATAAATCTTTTTCTTTAGAAGATTTTTTAAATAATTTAAAAAGGGCGGGACTTTTTTATCTTTCTGATACAAGTTTTATAAGAGGTTTCTCTGAAAATAGAAAGGAAGAAAATTTAAAAAGTAATTTTGAAAATTATGAAAGTTATATTGATTTAATGTTTCCTAAAATTACAAGAGGAGTACTTGTAACAAATACTAGTTTTCAGCGAAAAATAAATTTAGATGCAATTGATGATTTTTATATATCTTCACCGTTAGTTTTTTCTGGTGGCACAGGAAACATCGGAGAGTTTAAATCACCAAACGGGCATTCTTTTGAATTTGAAACAAAAGCGGAAGTTGATTTCTTTAAGACACTAGAGAAGAATTGGCCAAAACCCATTAAGTTAAAAGATATTGAGTGTATTTTACGAAAAAAACGAGTACTTGATTATTTTTCTAAGGAGTTTGTAAATTTCTTTGCTACTAATTTAAATTTTAGTAATCAGCTAGAAAATTCGCCAAAAGTAAGTAATTTTGCAAAAATTCAGTTAAATAATGGTGATTTTTGCACTAATTTTAGAAATGAGTATGTAATTTTTAATGATTTTCAAAAAGAAGTTTTTAAACTTATAGATGGAAAAAATACAAAAGATGATATACTAAATAGGTTAATAGAGAATTTAAAAAATCAAAATAAATATGATGTTAAAGTTTATGATGAATTAAAAGAAGAAGTAGAAAAAACGTTAAAGTTTTTTCTAGAAACAGCATATTTAAAATAAGCAAAAATTTTAAAATAGGAATATTTTATGATAAGTGTAAAAACAAAAGAAATATTTATAACAAAACTTTTAATTTCTATTGCTTCACTAGTAATTGTGGTTGCTGGAATAAAAGCTGCAAGCACTGTTCTTATTCCAATTACTATTGCAATTTTTTTAGCACTTTTTAGCTTAGCGCTTTTAAAAGGATTTTCAAAGATTAAAGTTCCAAAGTTTTTAGCGATAATAATTGTCATGGGCGTTTTAATATTATCAATAGTTTTGTTTATTGATTTACTTCGTTCATCAATTGTTGATTTTAATAATGCGCTTCCTGAATATAAAGCAAAATTTAATACTGTCGTATCTTCCACTACATCTTATTTATCAAGTAAAGGGATTAATGTTTCTGAAAATAAGATTTATGAGTTTTTTACTCTTGATCAAATGATGGATTTTTTCCTAAAAAGCTTAAAAGGTATAATGGGGACGGTCTCAAATATAGTATTAGTTTTAGTGCTTGTTATGTTTATTTTATTTGAATCAACAGCATTTTCTAAAAAATTTCAATTTGCATTTAAAGATTCAGAGAAGGCTAAGCATTTTTCAAAAACAAGTGAGGAAATTCAAAAATATATTTTAATAAAGAGTATTACAAGTTTCATTACAGGAATTTTAGTTTATTGTTTTGTGTTGTTTTTAGGACTTGATTTTCCCGCTCTTTGGGGAATAAGTGCATTTTTGTTTAATTATATTCCTATTATTGGTTCAATTGTGGCATCAATTCCACCAATACTTCTTGCAATAATTCAGCTTGGTTTTGGCGATGCTGGAATCGTCGCTATAGGATATGTTTTAATAAATTGGGGAGTTAGTTATTTTATAGAACCTCTAATGATGGGAAAAAACTTAGGGATATCACCTCTTGTTGTAATTCTTTCAGTATTTTTTTGGGGTTGGGTTTGGGGCCCTGCAGGAATGCTTTTATCAGTTCCTTTAATGATGGTTATAAAAATTTTACTTGTACATAGTAAAGATTTTTATTGGGTTGGAATCCTTATGGGAGATAGCGCAAGTCTGAAAAACAAGGCACAAAATAAAGAATAACCCTTTAGGTTTATTCTTTACTTTTGCCTTGTGGTAAATCTATATACTAAGCCATGTATTAGAATTTATAGCTAGTATGATTTATATATTTTCTAGAATCATAGTCCACCCCGTAGGGGGACCCATAGCGTGCTTTAGCACGCGGTGCTCGGTCCTCCCCGGTTATATGAAGTATATGGCAAAATATGCACCCTGAAAGGGTGCCCCAACAAATTATCCACAAGGGGTTCACTACAAGGATATATATGAACAAATCAAATTTAGAATTTTTATACAAAGATGATTTTCTATTTGCTATAAAAAAGCCATCAAATATTCATTCTTGTATAAGTTTAAAAAATGATGATGATTCAATTGCTAAAAGACTTTTAGAAAAATATCCTAAACTTCAAGATGTTGGTAAGAAAGAAGATGCTGGGCTTCTTAATCGTCTTGATTTTGAAACATCTGGAATTTTATATGGCACATGGAACAGTGAAGCATATAAAAAATTAAAAGGTTCAGAAAACGGTGCATTAAAAGTTTATGTTGCAATTACAGAAGGAAAATCAAAAACTACAAATTTAAAAACATACATAGGGGGAGCATATAGAGGCTCTAAAAAAGTTACAGTGTATGAGTTAAATAAAAATCCAAAGCGAGCGTTACTTGCAGAGTCGCAAATAAAATTATTATCGTATAATAAAGAAAAAAATTTATCTTTAGTTTGTATAAAAATTTTAGAGGGGAGGCGTCATCAAATTAGAGCGCATCTGTCGTACTTAGGAACGCCTATTTTAGGAGACACTCTTTATGGTGCCAAAAGAGAAGTTAAAGAGTATTTTAACTTTGAAAACTTACCAAAATTTTTGCTTCATAATGAAAGCTTAAGTTTAAAAAATCCATTTACTAATCGAAAAATAAATATTGAATGCGAGTGCGTTTGGAAAGAATTATCAAAGCAAGTTTTAAAGAAAAATAATTTATAAAATCAGATATCTGAACTCAGGTTTCTGTGACTAAAAGAAAAACAAGAATAATGTAATCAAAGATACTATAAAGATATGAGAGTAGGTTTTTTAACTTTTTAAAACCTATCTCTCATAACTTTAAAAATCCCTAAATTTGAAAAAAGCTGCCGCTACACTCATTCCAAGATAAGCGCCGATTCCCATATATTGGAGTTGCCATGAGGTAATGTCTCCAATTATAAATGTAGGAAGTGATATCATAAAAAATGATGTTCCATAGAATGTTGGTGCTTCTTTAAAAGGTAGCTCATACATCAATTCCATAAACCATAGTGAGGGAATTGACACTATAAGAATGCAAATTAACAACATGTCAATTTCCTTTCATTGTTATACGGTTAAAAATACCTACTCTAGATAACTAGCAAATTATATTTTAAAAAACTTAGTTTGTAAAAAATGTTATGAATAAAGCTGCTGTGTTTAATTTTAATAGTCATTTTAGCTAGTTAAGTATATGTGTTAATGATTAATTTTAAATTTTTTGAGGTTACTTTTTTGATAGACTTATTATGACTTTTGAAGATATTGTTATAATGTCATAAAATACAAAGTATCTTTTTCTGAAGGTTTTCATTAAAAATCAATTTTTCATTTTTGTCTAAATAAGATTTAACAATTCTAAAAATTATCTAAATATAAATAATTTAAATATTATGAAATTTAATAAATCCATATAAATCAAAGGAAAATTTATGTCTAGTAATCAAATTATTTCAGAAAGT